>NZ_JAFCLY010000036.1:0-85515 GCF_018130185.1 Bradyrhizobium sp. AUGA SZCCT0182
GAACGCGAATACGTGGGCGCAGGTATCAAGCTGGGTCAATTATTCCGATGCCGATGGCAATGCCGCAACCCAGTATCAGTTCTGGGATGGCGGCAGCGGTGCCAACAGTGCCTATATCTGGACGCCCAACAATTCTCATAACGCGGCAGAAACCGAAATTACCGTCGCTGCCTCCGACCTTGCAAATGTCTGGATAAGGGGCGGGACGGCCGGTGGCTCGGAAACCATGTTCGTCCGGGCCTTCGATGGCACCGGTTGGAGCGCCTGGGACAGCTTCGTATTCACCACAACCCCGAACACGGCGCCGGTGGCGACGATCAACGATCACAGTGTGAACGCGAATACGTGGGCGCAGGTATCGAGCTGGGTCAATTATTCCGATGCCGATGGCAATGCCGCAACCCAGTATCAGTTCTGGGATGGCGGCAGCGGTGCCAACAGTGCCTATATCTGGACGCCCAACAATTCTCATAACGCGGCAGGAACCGAAATTACCGTCGCTGCCTCCGACCTTGCAAATGTCTGGATAAGGGGCGGGACGGCCGGTGGCTCGGAAACCATGTACGTCCGGGCCTTCGATGGCACCGGTTGGAGCGCCTGGGATATGTTCGGCCTCACGACGGTCTAGTCGCGAGAGTGCTTCCGTATCCGACGCTTCGCGGCTTCATAAGACATCCCCGGAAAAAGCCCCGGATCAGATCCGGGGCTCTGCTTTTTGCAGTATGCGTTTCGCGACTGTCTATTCCGGATTGCCGATCGCAACCTTCAGCGTGCCGACGCCGTCGACGCCGCATTCGATCTTGTCGCCCGGCTTGAGCTGGGAGACGCCGGCCGGCGTACCCGTCATGATGATGTCGCCGGCGGCGAGCGCGACCTGCTGCGAAAGCTGCCAGATGATTTCAGGCACGTTCCAGATCAGCTCGGTGAGGTCGCCCTTCTGGGTTTCGGCGCCGTTGACGGTAAGCCAGATCTTGCCCTTGGCGGGATGGCCGATCTTCGAGGCCGGCTGCAGCGCCGAGCAGGGCGCGGAATAGTCGAACGACTTGCCGACTTCCCACGGGCGCTCCTTTTTGCGCGAGGCGATCTGCAGGTCGCGGCGGGTCAGGTCGATGCCGACGGCATAGCCGTAGACATGGTCGAGCGCCTTCTCGGCGGGAATATTGAGGCCGCCGCCCTTCATCGCGACGACCAGTTCGACCTCGTGATGCAGGTCCTTGGTCAGCGGCGGGTAGGGGATGGTGGCGCCATCGGCCACCAGCATGTCGGCGTGCTTGGCGAAGAAGAACGGCGGCGCGCGCTCGTCATTGCCCATCTCGCGGATGTGCTCGAGATAGTTGCGCCCGACGCACCAGATGCGGCGCACGGGATAGGATTTCGATTCACCGACGACGGGAAGCGAAGGCTGCGGGGGAGCGGGAATGACGTAGGATGCGGCGTTCATGAAATGGGTCTCTGGACGGGTTTTGGGGTGGAACGGCGGCGATAGCTTTACGCGGTTGCGCTGATCGGCGCCAGACTGGGATGGCTGCGCTGTTGCAGGCGGAAGAACGAGGCGTAGCGCCCGCCGCGCCGCAACAGGTCGTCATGCTGGCCGCGCTCGACGATCTCGCCGCCTTCGACCACCAGAATGGCGTCGGCGTGCATGATGGTGTGCAGGCGGTGGGCGATCACGATCGTGGTCCGGTTCCGGCACAGATGCTCGATGGCTTCCTGTACGGCTTTTTCGGATTCCGAATCCAGCGCGGCGGTGGCCTCGTCCAGCAGGATGATCGGCGCGTTCTTGATCAGCGCGCGGGCCACCGCGATGCGCTGGCGCTGGCCGCCGGAGAGTTGCGTACCGTGCTCGCCGACCGGGGTGTCGTAGCCGAGCGGAAAACCCATGATGAAGTCGTGGGCACAGGCGGCCTTGGCGGCGGCCTCGATTTCGTCCCTGGTGGCGCCGACCTTGCCGAAGGCGATGTTGGCGCCGATGGTGTCGCGGAACAAATAGACGTCCTGGCCGACATAGCCGGTTTGCTGGCGCAGCGAATGGCGCGACACGCCCGAGATCGCCTGCCCATCGATCAGGATGGCGCCGTCGCCCACCTCGTAGAGCCGCAGCAGCAGCGCCAGCACGGTGGATTTGCCGCCGCCGGACGGGCCGACCAAAGCGGTGGTCTTGCCGGGTTCGGCGATGAAGCTCATGCGGCGCAGCACCGGCTCGTTCGGCCGGTAACCGAAGGTCACGTCGCGAAACTCGACCCGCGCGTCCGAGAGCTTCAGGGCAGGCTTGTCGTCGTCGGCGGGCTCGGTCGGCGGGCTGTCGACGATTTCCAGCAGCTTGCGCGCGCCGATCAGATTGCTGTTCAACTCGATATTGAGCCGCGCCAGCCGCTTGGCCGGCTCATAGGCCAGGAGGAACGCGGTCAGGAACGAAAAGAACTGGCCGGGCGAGGCGCCCATCGCGACCACGCGATAGCCGCCATACATCAGCCCCGCGGCGATCGCGAAACCGCCCAGCGTTTCCATCAGCGGGCTCGATCGGCTGGAGACCCGCGCCATCTTGTTGGCATTACGTTCGACGGCGGTGATGCTGGCGTCGATGCGCTCGCGCATCGCCTGCTCGAGCGTGAACGCTTTCACGGTGCGGATGCCCTGCAGCGATTCCTGCATGGTTTCCATGATGTCGGCGGTGCCGGAGAACTGGTTATGCGCAAGGCCCTTGATGCGCTTGACGAGCTTGCGCAGCACCAGCATCGCCGGGGGGGCCACGCCGAAACCCAGCAGCGCCATGTACGGGTCCGTCATCAGCATGACCACGACGAGCGCGATCAGCGACAGCAGATCGCGTCCGATGGCGTTGATCAGGAGATTGAGGACCTGCGTCACCGACGTGGCGCCGGCGGTCAGCCGTGCCAGAAATTCCGAGGAATGCCGTTCGGAAAAGAAGGCGATGTTTTCGCTCATCAGCTTGGCGAACAGCTGGCGCTGGTTGTTGGCGAGGATCGCGTTGCCGATCTGCGACAGGATCACGGTGTGGCCGTAGGTCGCCGCACCCTTGAGCGTGAAGATGACGATGGTGACCAGCGACAGGATCGCAATCCCGCGCACGTCCTTGTCGACATAGGCCTTGTTGATGACTTCGCCGAGCAGATAGGCGGAACCGGCCGTCGTCGCCGCTGCAACCCCCATCAGCGCGAACGCCAGCAGATAGCGCCGCCAGTAGGCGAGGCCCTGTTCGGCCACCAGGCGGCGAATCAGGATCGCCGCGCCATAGGGGTCGTCGGTGATTTTTCTCGGAATTTCTCTTGGAAGCTCGGTCATCCGCGTTCCATTGACGGCGCTGGGCATGAATTACCCGCGTGTCAGGGCTGCTACGGTGACTGCTTGCCCGCTAAATGACGGTTTTTCAAGCCAAATAACAGCTTGATTTTACGCCGATTCCGCTTGCCGGCCGAGGCCGCCGCGCTCGTGGAACAGCCGCTCTTCCCAGGCCAGCGCGTGGGTGGCGATGGTCTCGAGATCATCATATTGCGGCGTCCAGTCCAGCGTGGCGCGGATGCGGCTGGTGTCGGCGACCATGGTCATGATGTCGCCGGGCCGGCGCGGCGCGTACTGGACCGCGAAATTGCGCATCGCGACGCGGCGCACCGCCTCGATGGTCTCCAGCACCGAATAGCCGCGGCCATAGCCGCAGTTCAGCGTGACCGAACTGCCGCCGCTGCGCAGATACGACAGCGCGGCGAGGTGCGCCTGCGCGAGGTCGCTGACATGGATGAAATCGCGGATGCAGCTGCCGTCCGGCGTCGGATAATCGGTCCCGAACACGTCGATCTTGGCGCGCTGTCCGGTGGCGGCTTCGACGGCGATCTTCAGAAGATGCGTTGCACCGACGGTGGCAAGGCCGACGCGTCCCTTCGGATCGGCGCCGGCGACATTGAAGTAACGCAGCGCGACATATTTCAGATCGTGCGCCGCGGCGACGTCGTGCAGCATCAGTTCGGTCATCAGCTTGGAAGAGCCGTAGGGCGACAGCGGCCGGGTCGGCGCATGCTCGGGCACCGGCACAGCATCCGGATTGCCATAGACGGCGGCGGTCGACGAAAAGATGAAGCGGTTGACGCCGCCCTTGACGGCCGCGTTCAGCAGGCTGCGCGTCGTCATGGTGTTGTTGCGGTAATAAGCCAGGGGATCGCGCATCGAATCCGGCACCACCACCGAGCCGGCGAAATGGATGATGCTCTCGACGCCGTGCTGGGACAGCACGCCCTCGACGAGGTTTTCGTCGCCGGCGTCGCCGATGAACAGCGGCACGCCCTCGGGCAGGAAGGCGGAGAATCCGGTGGAGAGATTGTCGATCACGACGACGCTTTCGCCGGCGTCCGCCAGCGCGTGAACCATATGACTTCCGATATAGCCGGCGCCACCGGTGACAAGCACGGTCATGGGCTTACCCTCTCTCCCAGTTGTTGCCGCCGATGCTAGCCGGGGCGCGGTGAAGAGTGGGTTTCGTCATGAGCGAACTGGCCACTATGCTTAATGTTGCGTATAGGAACCCTCGTAAACGGAGCCGGACGTGCCGATCGAGAACAATTCAGCCGATGATCTGCAGCTGATCGTGCCGAATCTGCACAGGCGCTATTCCGGCGTCACCGCAACCAACCGGATGGTGGCGCCGAAACTCGCCCAAATGTTTCGCGCGGCATGGCTCGGTTCCCACGCCCCTGACGGCATTGCGCGGATGGGTTTCGGCGATTTGCCAAAACTCTGGCGCCGCCGCACACCGCTGATCTGGCACGCGCGGCGCAACGACGAAATGATTGCCGGCGTGTTGTTGCGCGCGCTCGGCTGGCCGCTGAAGCTCGTGTTCACGTCGGCGGCGCAGCGGCATCATAAATCGCTGACGCGCTGGCTGATCCGGCGCATGGACGCGATCATCGCCACCAGCGCGCTCTCGGCCTCTTTCCTTAAACGTGAAGCAACGGTCGTGATGCATGGCGTCGATACTATCAGCTATGCGCCGCCGGCCGATCGCGCGGCGGCGTTTGCGCAAAGCGGATTGCCGGGCCGTTATGCGATCGGCTGCTTCGGCCGTGTCCGCGCGCAAAAGGGCAGCGACGTCTTCGTGGAGGCGATGTGCCGGCTGCTGCCGCGCTATCGGGACTTCACGGCTGTCATCGTCGGCGCTGTTGTGCCCGAGCAGCAGGGCTTTGCGAATGGCCTGAAAAAGCAGATCGAGGCTGCCGGTTTGCAGTCACGAATTATCATTACCGGCGAGATCGAGATCGAGGAAGTGCAGCGCTGGTATCAGCGGCTGACGATCTACGCCTTCACCTCGCGCAACGAAGGCTTTGGATTGACGCTGATCGAGGCGATGTCGTCCGGCGCGGCGCTGGTGGCGTCGCGGGCGGGCGCGGCCGAATTCGTGGTCGAGGACGGCGTCACCGGCGTGTTGATGCCGCCCGGCGACGCTGATGCCTTGGTGGCGGCGCTGGAACCGCTGATGCGCGATCCTGCCTCGGCGGCAGCGATGGGGATGCGGGCGCGAGCGCGCGTGCTGGAGAAGTTTAGTCTCGAAGCTGAAGCCAATGCGATCGCCGAGGTTTATCGCGGTCTTTCTATTTCGTCTCCAAACGCGTGATGTCCGATTCATCCAGATGAGCTGTTTTCTCATCAAGAAGAGGACTTGAGTGCCAGTCGGCGCTATCGCCGGCCTCGCCGTGCTTGACGGTGTGAATGACCGAATGGCGATACATGTAAACGTTGTGCGAAACGTTCGGCTCGGTGGTGCATATCTCGTTCGGTCCGAATATGCGGATCGTCAAAGCGCCTTCGACCAGTTCGGCGAGAGCCATTCTGCCCCGCTGGACGATATAGGTTTCGCGAACGTTGCGGTGATAATGGCTCTTTTGCCAGCCGCCGCTGTCGGTCGCCTCGGTCCGGATATAGGCCGTTCCATCGTCGTGCTTCAGGCGAAATCGAAATTCGCCGTTTGGCATTTCGTTATGTTCGATCGAGATGCCTTTCGTCCGCGCTTCTTCCGGCCCAACGCCGCGTGGTTGATCGGCCATGTTCGATTCCTCTTCGGCTAGGCCGTGTAGCTGTAAATCCGTTGCGCGTGACGCGAGGCTAGTCCGCTTCGCCCCGTTAGCGACCAAGCTCGTGCGGAATATGCCGCGAAGGGCCATTCAGCGACAAGCGGCCGATACTTGCCTTCGTGATTTTACGCTCCGATTGCGCGGAGCGCCTTATAGCCCGCGGCAACTGAAGACATGGATTTTATTTCTCCGTCTTCGAGCGCCTTGATCACTTCCTGCAGCGACATTAATACAACTTCGACTCCTGACGCCGCTTCCAACTCGTCAAGGCGTTGCTTTCCTGTCAGCTCACATCCGCTCGCAAGGAAAATATGCACTAGATTCGAATTCTTGCTTGAATCGTCAAAGCAGGTTCCCAAGTCCATCATGCTGCTCGGCGAATAGCCGGTCTCTTCTTCGAGCTCCCGCGCTGCTGCCGTCACAGGTGATTCCGACCGAAAGGTGCCGGCCGGGAATTCCAGCGTGATTGCCTGCACGGCATGCTTATACTGCCGAACAAGGATAAGCTTGTTTTCTGTTGTGATCGGGACCGCAATAGCCACACTGGGCCGCTGCGAGACAAAGTAATCGTCAACAACGCGCCCGTCAGGCAATTTAACGGTGTCTCGCCGGAGCTTATACCAACGGTGGTCGAAGACCATTTCGCTCGACAGTAGTGTCCAAGGCAGAATCAAGAAACCCTCCTCACTTGGTGAGATGGTCGTTTGGGTTGACTGGCCAGTCGCCCGGAAGCGTTTGGACCCTATACCACTTGGTACTACCGTAGAAACGATCCGATGCTGAGGGGAGCCTCGGAAGGTAGCAAGTCACGCAGCGCACACCTGCCTTAGAATATCTGCGACATACGCATCGAGGTCGCCGCCTGCAAAAAGAAAACCCGGCAGGCCGACGGCTGCCCCAGCCTCGATATCGGTCGGGCGGTCGCCAATGACAAAGCTGCCCGCCTGACGCACCGGCCAGTGCGCCATCAGATCATGGATCATGCCGGGGCTTGGCTTGCGCCAATGATGATTTTCGAGATAGCCGGCGACGGTGCCTTCCGGGTGGTGCGGGCAGTACCTGATATCGTCGATGACGGCGCCTTGCGCCGCGAGCTCGGCGCGCATCCAGTCATGCAGCGTGTTGAGTTCGGCTTCGGTGAAATAACCGCGCGCGATACCGGCCTGGTTGGTGAAGAAGAACACGAAATAGCCGGCATCGTTCAGCCGCCGGATCGCCTTTGCCACATTCGGCATCCAGCGAATCCGTTCCCGCGTTCCAACATAGCCGTCGTCATGGTTGACGACCCCGTCGCGGTCGAGGAAGGCGGCGGGCTTCTGGATGGCGCGGGCGAGGTCGGCGCCGCTCATTTCGGAGAGGCCTCGCGCATCATGGCCTGCTCGATCTCGTCGCAGATGCCGTGACCCATCGCGAGATGGATCTGCTGCACCACCGGTGTGTCGTCGGTCGGCGCCACCAGCAGATGATCGCAATCCGCGCCCATGGCCGCGCCCTTGCCCCCGGTGAAGCCGACCGTGACAAGACCGCGCTCGCGCGCCTTGCGCAATGCCGTCAGGATGTTCGGCGAGCGGCCCGACGTGGTGAGCGCGAGCAGCACGTCGCCGCGCACGCCGAGGCCTTCAACCTGGCGGGCGAAAATCTGTTCATAGCCGTAATCATTGCCGATTGCCGTCAGCGCCGACGTGTCTGTCGTGAGCGCAATCGCCGCGTAGCCGGGCCGGTCCTGCTTGTAGCGGCCGACGATTTCGGCGGCGATGTGCTGGGCGTCGCCGGCGCTGCCGCCATTGCCGATGATCAGAAGCTTGTTGCCGGCGCGCAGCGCCGCAATGATCGCGGCTGCAATGGCGTGCGCGACGGCGAGCAGTGCCGCGTCGCTGTTGGCGCGTTCGAGCGCGACGAGCGACTCTTTCAGGTGGGCGGCGATCAGGTCTTTCGAATTCTGGCTCAAAATGCACCGTCAGGGTTGCAACGCGCAAGTTCTACCTTGGAAGTCTTGGTACTGATCGTGCGGTCCATGCGCAAGGTCACGGGGGGAGCTGCGCACGCGCGCGGGCTTCGCCGAGCACGCGCTGCACGATCTCGACCACGTCGGATGCCGGGATGTCGCGCATGCAGCGATGCTCGTTCATGGTGCAGACCGTGCGCTGGCAGGGCTGGCAGGCAAGCTGCGATCTGGTTTGCAGGACCGTCGCAGCCAGGCCGTTCAGCGGTGCCCAGAGATAGGGGCTGGTCGGCCCGAAAATGCCCATGGTCGGCGTGCCGATCGCGGCCGCAATGTGCATCAGGCCGGAATCATTTGAGATGGCGACGCTGGCTGCCGCCATCGCCAGGATTCCGTTGCGCAGGTCTGACCCGGTGAGGTCGCGGATTCGAGGTCCCCCGACGGCCACGATCTCCTGCGCCAGCGCCTTTTCGCCGGGACCGCCGACCACCCAGACCTCAAAGCCGCGTTCTGCCAGCAGCCGGGCCGCTTCCGGGAAATAGGTCCAGCGCTTGGACGCACCGACAGAGCCCGGCCCCAGCGCCACCGCAGGCCCCGTACCCAGCCCATTGGCCTGCCGCCAATGGCTGGAATCCTCCGGCGGCACGGCCAATTGCGGCACCGGCCATTCCGGCGGCAACGGCGCGCCATCGGGCAGCGCCAGCGCGGCATTCTTGTCGATAAAGCGGGGCAGGGCCTTCTCGCCCCAGCGCATCCGGTTGATCAGCCCGAACCGGGCTTCGCCGAAGAAGCCTACCCGTTCCGGGATACCGGCCAGCGCCGGCGCGATCGCCGCCTTCCAGGTCCGGGGCAGGACCAGGGCGGTCGCATAGCCCCGCGACCGCAATTCCCTGGCCAGACCCTGCTGCCTGGCCACCGCCAGCCTGCTGCGCGGCAGGTCCCAGACAATCCCGGCGCGGACCCCCGGCATGTAATCGACCAGGGGGGCGCAAAGGGAGGTCACCAGCAAATCGACCGGCCGGTTCGGCCAGCGCTGCTTGAGGACGCGCACCACCGTATGGCCTCGGACGAAGTCGCCGATCCACATATACGGGATGATCAGGATCGGCCTGGTGTCGGCCGAATCCTCGATCGCGATCCCATCTGATGAATCTGTATTCATGTCTTATGCGTCTGGCGCCCGGCCTTTTCCGGCTCCGGAGGTAACCGCTCCTAACCGGCAGGTAAAGCCGCACCCGGCGGTCTTCACCAAGGCCCACAACCAAAGTTGCCTGCCGGGCGCGTCTGAGGCAAAGCTGGCGCCGCACAATCACGGCAGGGGACGGCATGTTGCTGGTGACCGGTGGCGCCGGTTTTATCGGATCGAACGTCGTGGCCGCGTTGAACGACGCGGGCCGCACCGACGTGGCCGTGTGCGACATCCTCGGCCATGACGGCAAATGGCACAATCTCGCCAAGCGCCAGCTCGCCGACTTCGTTCCGCCGGCGGAACTGATGGACTGGCTGAAGGGCCGGCGGCTCGACGCCGTGATCCATCTCGGGGCCATTTCCGAGACGACCGCGACCGACGGCGATCTCGTCATCGAAACCAATTTCCGGCTGTCGATGCGGCTGCTCGACTGGTGCACCTCGAACGCGACGCCGCTGATCTATGCGTCCTCTGCGGCCACCTATGGCGATGGTGAGCGAGGCTTTCGCGATGACCAGTCCGTGGAAAACCTGAAAAAGCTGCGGCCGATGAATCTGTACGGCTGGAGCAAGCATCTGTTCGACATGGCGGTGGCCGAACGCGCCGCGCGCGGCGAGCGGTTGCCGCCGCAATGGGCCGGGCTAAAATTCTTCAACGTGTTCGGGCCCAATGAATATCATAAAGGCACGATGATGAGCGTGCTGGCGCGGCGCTTCGACGACGTCAAGGCCGGTCGCCCCGTGCAATTGTTCAAGTCGCACCGCGAAGGCATTGCGGACGGCGATCAGCGCCGCGATTTCATCTATGTCGACGACGTCGTTCGCGTGATGATTTGGCTGCTGGCGACGCCCGGTGTCAGCGGTCTGTTCAACGTTGGCACCGGCACCGCCCGCAGCTTTCGCGACCTGATGCTCGCGGCCTACGCCGCGCTCGGCGCCAAGCCGAACATTGAGTATATCGACATGCCCGAACAGATTCGCGGCAGCTATCAATATTTCACCCAGAGCGAAGTCGATCGGCTGCAGCACGCCGGATATAACGGTGGCTTCACGGCGCTGGAAGACGCGGTCGACGCCTACGTGAAGGGGTTCCTCGACCGCGCCGATCGCTTCCGCTGACGGGCCACAGGTAAGACCATATGTTTGATTTTGATGCCCTGTCGCATGCCATTGCCAGCCGTACCGTGCTGTGCGTCGGCGATCTCATGCTGGACGAGTTCATCTATGGCGAGGTCTCACGGATTTCGCCAGAGGCGCCAGCGCCTGTCATTGCGGTCCAGCGCAGCGAGACCAATGTCGGCGGCGCCGGCAATGTCGCGCGCAATATCGCCTCGCTCGGCGCGCGCTGCATCTTTGCAGGATTGATCGGCGAAGACGAAGCAGCCGCGAAACTGCGGGCAGAGCTTTCGCGTGAAACCCGGATCGAGGCCGTGCTGGTGTCCGATCCCAACCGGCCGACAACGCGAAAAGTGCGTTTCGTCTCCGAGCATTTTTCCACCCATATGCTGCGCGCAGACTGGGAACTGGCGCAGCCGGCAGCGCCCGACATCGAGCAAAAGCTGATCGACGCCATCCTGCCGCAACTCGCCCGCGCCGACATCGTACTGCTGTCCGATTACGCCAAGGGCGTGCTGACGGCGCGGGTAATCCGCAACGTCATCGACGCCGCCAAGAAGCTCGGCAAGCGCGTGATCGTCGATCCCAAGAGCGCCAATCTGGCGATCTATCGCGGTGCGACACTGCTGACGCCCAACCGCAAGGAGTTCGCCGAAGCGACCCGCAGCCGCGCCGACAGCGAACAGGGCATCGCCGATGCGGCCCAGGATGCGATGTACCTGGCCGATTGCGAAGCCATGCTGGTGACGCAAAGCGAACACGGCATGACGCTGGTCGTTCGCGGCGGAGACGCGATCCATGTACCGGCGCTTCCGGTGAAGGTGCGCGACGTCTCCGGCGCCGGTGACACGGTCGCGGCCGTATTGGCGCTGACGCTCGCCGCCAACGCCGATTGGGAAACCGCGCTGCGGATGGCGAATGCCGCGGCCGCCGTTGCTGTCGGCAAGAAGGGCACCGCCACCGTCACGCCGGCCGAACTGCGGCGAAAAATCCTGCCGCATGCGTCGCTGGCGGCCGAAGAAAAAATCGTGGCGGCCGGCGGCGACCTCGATGTTCATCTGGCGGAATGGCGCAAACAGGGCCTGCGCGTCGGTTTCACCAATGGCTGTTTCGACATTCTGCATCCCGGCCACGTGAAAGTGCTGACCGCGGCGCGCGGCGCCTGCGACCGCCTGATCGTCGGACTGAACAGCGATGCCTCGGTCAAGCGGCTGAAGGGCGAGGGGCGCCCGGTGCAGGACGAGCGCGCCCGCGCCGAAGTGCTGGCGGCGCTGGAGGCGGTCGACCTCGTCGCGATCTTCGAGGAGGACACGCCGATCGACCTGATCACGCGCGTGAAACCGAGCGTGCTGGTCAAGGGCGGCGACTATACCCGCGAGCAGGTCGTCGGCTATGAGGCCGTCGAGGCCTGCGGCGGCGAGGTGCTGCTGATCGATATCCTGCCCGGACACTCTACGACCTCGCTGGTCGACCGCGCCCGCGGGGGCGCAGCGTGAACGCCAGGACGGCCACTTCGCCGGCAGACCAGGCGCTGCCGGTCTGGCGCGATCCCGCCCGGTGGACGAAAGCTGCCGATATTTTCGCGGTGTTGATCGCGTTCTCGCTGCCCTGGTCAACCTCGCTGGTCGGCATCTTTGCCGTGATCTGGCTGCTGGCGCTCGCGCCGACGCTCGATTTGAGGCTTTTTCTGCAATCGCTGAAGCGGCCGATCTGCGCGTTACCGATCGCGCTGTTTCTGCTGGCGCTGGTCGGGACGCTTTGGTCCGACGCGCCGTGGGACGTGCGCAGGTACGCCCTCAGTCCCGCAACGAAGCTCCTTGTACTGCCGCTGCTGTTCTATCATTTCGAACGCTCGGCGCGCGGCATGTGGGTGTTGGTCGCCTTTCTGGTCTCCTGCGCGCTGCTGATGGTGATGTCCTGGCTGGTCCTGATATATCCCGGCCTGTCGCTCAAACCGGAGGGGGCCGACCGTGGTATTTTCGTCAAGAACTACATCGACCAGAGCCAGGAATTTGCACTGTGCGCGGTCGTACTCGCTTATCCCGTCATCACACTGTTGCGGGACAAGAAGTTCTGGCAGGCATTGCTGCTGATCTTGATTGCGGCAAGCCTGCTCGCCAACATGGCGTTCGTCATCGTGTCGCGCACAGCGCTCGTCACCATGCCGGTCATGCTCGCGGTATTCGCGCTGATGCACCTGAAATGGCGGACCAACGTCATCCTGTTCCTGACCGCGATCGTGCTGGGCGGGCTGGCGTGGATCGCGTCGCCCCAGTTGCAGGCGACGACGGACAGGTTCGCGCGAGATTACCGGTTGTACAAGGAACTCAACCAGCCGACGTCGCTCGGCTTGCGGCTGGTATTCTGGGAGAAGTCGCTGCGGTTTTTTGCCGAGGCGCCGATCATCGGACACGGGACCGGATCGACGCGGAGGCTGTTCGAGGCCGCCGCCACCGGTCCCGCGGGACTTGCCCAGGGCGAGGTAATCGGAAATCCGCATAACCAGACGCTTAACGTCGCGGTCCAATGGGGTTCCGTCGGGGTCGTCCTCTTGTATGCGATGTGGCTGGTGCACCTGCTGTTGTTTCGTGGCGAAGGCCTGGTGGCCTGGATCGGCCTCATGGTCGTCCTGCAGAACTTCTTCAGCTCATTGTTCAACTCGCATCTGTTCGATTTCCACGAGGGCTGGATGTACGTGCTGGGTGTCGGAGTGGCCGGCGGCATGATACTGAGGGCCAAGGATACTTAGGCCAAGGATACCAGGGGCGGAAGCGCGATGCCGGCGTCCACAGGCTGAGCGAATCCCGGATCAGCAACACCGGCCGTAAACGCTGGTTTGGGTGATCGAGATGAGCTATCAGCGAGGTTTGACGTTGCGGGACAGGTTTAGTTGATCAAGAGCATGATGCGTCTTTCCCAATTAACGCTGCGGAACCTGCTGATCGCAACGCATGATGCGCTTGCGACCGGCGCAGCGTTGTTTGCCAGCTTCTATCTCCGGTTCGAAGGCGACATGTTCTACGATCGCCTGCCGTTGCTGCTGCGCATACTGCCTTTTTTCGTCGTATTCAGCGTTGTCGTTTGCTACTTCTCCCATCTCACCACGACGAAATGGCGGTTCATTTCGCTGCCGGATGCGTTGAACATCCTGCGCGCGGCGACGATCCTGACGCTCGCGCTCGTGGTGCTCGACTACGTGTTCGTTGCGCCGAACGTCCTTGGCATGCCGGTCGCGCCGAACGTGCCGGGTGCGTTCTTTATCGGCAAGATCACCATCATCCTCTACTGGTTTCTCGAGGTGTTCTTCCTGAGCGGATTGCGGTTCGCCTATCGGTATTTTCGTTACACGCGCGCGCGACTTCATGCGAAGGCCGAGAACGCTTCGCCGGCACTTCTGGTCGGCCGCGCTGCGGACGCCGAGATTCTGCTGCGCGCTATCGAGAGTGGCGCCGTCAAACGCATCTGGCCGGTCGGCGTGTTGTCGCCGTCGCCGGCTGATCGCGGGCAGTTGATCCGCAACATTCCCGTGCTCGGCGGCATCGACGACATCGAGGATGTGATTCGCGATTTCGAGGCGCGCGGCAAGCCGATCGCGCGCCTCGTGATGGCGCCATCGGCGTTCGAGCCGGAAGCGAGGCCCGAGGCGGTACTGATGCGCGCCCGCCGGCTCGGCATGATCGTCAGCCGGCTGCCGTCGCTGGAAAGCGGAGAAACGCCGCGGCTGACCACGGTTGCCGTCGAGGACCTGCTGCTGCGTCCGAGCGAGACCATCGACTACGCGCGTCTCGAAACCCTGGTGAAGGGCAAATCCGTCATCGTGACCGGTGGCGGCGGGTCGATCGGTTCGGAAATTTGCGAACGCGTGACGACGTTCGGCGCCGCGCGGCTGCTGGTGATCGAGCATTCGGAACCGGCGCTCTATGCGATCACCGAATCGCTGGTCGAGAGCGGGACCGCTGCGCAGATCGACGGCCGGATCGCCGATATCCGGGATCGCGAGCGGATCATGCGCCTGATGAGCGAGTTCAAGCCGGATATCGTGTTCCACGCCGCCGCGCTCAAGCATGTGCCGATCCTCGAACGCGACTGGAGCGAGGGGGTCAAGACCAACATCTTCGGCTCGGTCAATGTTGCCGACGCAGCGCTGGCCGCCGGCGCCAAGGCGATGGTGATGATTTCGACCGACAAGGCGATCGAGCCGGTCTCGATGCTGGGCCTGACCAAGCGCTTTGCCGAAATGTACTGCCAGGCGCTGGACCATGACCTGGCGACGCAGTTGGACGGCAAGCCGCGGATGCGGCTGATTTCCGTGCGGTTCGGCAACGTGCTGGCGTCGAACGGATCTGTCGTGCCGAAGTTCAAGGCGCAGATCGAGGCGGGCGGTCCGGTCACGGTCACCCATCCCGACATGGTCAGGTACTTCATGACCATCCGCGAGGCCTGCGATCTGGTACTCACGGCCGCGACGCATGCGATGACGCCGGCACGTCCCGATGTTTCGGTCTATGTGCTCAACATGGGACAACCGGTGAAGATCGTCGATCTCGCCGAGCGCATGATAAGGCTGTCCGGCCTGCAGCCCGGTTACGACATCGAAATCGTCTTTAGCGGAATGCGGCCGGGAGAACGGCTGAACGAAATCCTGTTCGCCAGCGAGGAGCCGACCATCGAGATCGGTGTGGCCGGCATCATGGCCGCCAAGCCCAACGAGCCGCCGATGCAGGTGCTTCGCAAGTGGCTCGCGATACTGGAGGAGGCGATTGCAAGAGACGATCGTGCCACCATCAGGGCGGTGCTCAAGGACGCGGTGCCCGAATTCGGATCGACCGCGGCTTGACCGCTAGCGCTGGTCTGTCTGCGCAACACGCGCCTGCGAAAACTGAAACAAGACGGCCGCAACACCGAAAGCTCCAAGCGCCAGCATCGTCAGATCGATGCTTCTTGAGGAAGCGGCGATCGTCGTCATCGCCAGGCCAGCCAAGGCGAGGTTGAGCAGGAACACGCGGGCGACGACTTGCGTGACGCTGAACCCGTTATCCGTCGCGCGCTGATAGAAGTGCGATCGATGAGCGTCCCAGAACCGTTCGCCTTTGGCCAGCCGCCAAAATAAGGTGATGGTCGCATCGGACAGATAATACAGTGGGAGCAAAATGGCTGCGGCGAGGTGTTGACGGGATGCCAGTTCAAGCAGGCACCAGCCGGTGAGCAGGCCGATCGGCAGGCTGCCAACGTCGCCGAGGAACAGTTTGGCCACGGGCCGGTTGAACGGCGCGAATCCCAACAGGGCGCCGGCAAGCCCCAGCGCGATCGGCAGGATGTCCGCAGGAGCCTCACCCAGCAGCGCGATCACACCGAGCGCGACAGTCAACGGAACCATCTCGGCAACCGTCATCCAGTCAAGACCGTCCATGAAATTGACGAGATTGATGAACCAGAGCATCCCCAGCACGATGAATGCCCGCTCGATCGCAACGGGGATGATCTCGAAGATTCGGATTTGTGGCGGAAGGGCCGTGAACAGCACCACGACCACGGCCAGTTGAAGCGTCAGGCGGGGAATCACCGGGATCGGGCGAAGATCGTCGACCATGCCTACGGCAGCGAGGCAGAAAGCTGCAGCAAGCACGATCAGAATGGCCGTTCCTGAAGCGGTCGAGCCGGACAAAACTGTCAATGCCGCGCCGATGGCGGTCGCGGCAATGACGGCCAATCCCCCGCCCTGGGGCGTCGGCGTCACATGCGACGATCGTGCATTCGGCCTTGCGAGCGCATAGCGCTGCAGCAGGGGACGCAGCGCCACAATCAGCATCGCACATATCACCGCGGCCGTGGCCGCGATTGCCAGCGATGTGGTTAGTGCAAGGACGGTCATAGGAGCATAACTGGCGATTGTCCGATTTTCGGTATCGATGACCTAGCAGGTGA
This sequence comes from Bradyrhizobium sp. AUGA SZCCT0182, assembly GCF_018130185.1. Lineage (NCBI taxonomy): Bacteria > Pseudomonadati > Pseudomonadota > Alphaproteobacteria > Hyphomicrobiales > Nitrobacteraceae > Bradyrhizobium > Bradyrhizobium sp. AUGA SZCCT0182. Next base: position 16,249 of record NZ_JAFCLY010000036.1, read on the forward strand.
GCCGAGCCAGGAGAATATGAATTTCAAGGGGGTATCGGATAGAAGGCGACGCGACAAATTCAGGCGATTTTCGATGACGCAAGCGTCGCTGGTCGAACCACCGAGACCACGCATGCGTTCAGAGTGCCGAGATATGGGCCTGCTGCCGGGGAGGCGGCCGATCTGAAACCGAGGCCATATCCATGCGTTTCAGGGCGATAATTCCCACCACCAGTGCGAAGAAAAACTGGAAAGCGTAGGAGAACGCGAAGGCGCCGGAAAGTTCGGAGCTTACCAGGCTGAATACGTACAACAACACAGCGCACTTTTCCGGAACCGACAACGTGCGCCAGAAATTCAGGGAAATGCCGATTGGCAACAGGGTGAGAATGGTGATGAGCAGCAGGCCGGCAATCCCCGTTTCATAGAGCATTTCGAGGTACACATTGTGGGGGTAATGCTTGGATCCTTCAGCCTTGCGCAGCAGCCAATCGGGTGCGCCCATTCCTTCATTCACCGGGAACATGCCGATTCCGCGACCGAACAGCAGCCGATCAGGCTCCGCAATTATGCTGTTCGCCGTCCGCGCCCAGATCTGCGTGCGGAAGCCCGGATTCGGATCCTGAATTTCCCGAATGGTGCGAGAAATCGCGTCGCCGGCCTTGGGGTCGACGGTCTGGCCCTGAAATGCCCGCTGATAGAACCAACCCGATGCCGCCGCAACGGTGATCACCGCCAGCGTCAAGCCGACCAGAGCCTGCTTTCTTGAACGAACCCACAACTCCGCGGCGGCGAAAAAAGCGAGACTGCAAATCAGCGCAACGAGCGCGCCTCTGGCGGCGATGTGAAACAGGAAAGCCAAGGCAAACGGCAACGCCACCACGGCGGCAATTCGCATCGTTCGATGACGGCTCAGTCCGAGCGCGGCAATCGCGGCCGCCCCGAGTACTTGCCCAATGTTCTGGTGCAGGGCGAGATAAATATCCGCGCTGCCGACACCAAATACGTCATGAATGACGCCGCCCTGCATGAGGTCGCCGGATCGGACGGCGTATTGGGCGATCACCATCAAATATATGGCCGCGGCGCCAAGCAGCACCAAAAGAACTGTGTTCAGGGCGCGCGCGGCTGCGAAGCCAAAAATCAGGAATAGTCCATGGAAACTCAGGATCCCGATCAGGTGCGTTATCGGAACGGCCGACCGGGATTGAACCAGGAAATTGATGCTCACCAGACCATAGAAGGTTATCAGAATCAGAAGAAGGTCACGGACCGAGCCTGCCATGTCGCCCAGTGCGCGCCAGTGGACGGCGACGAGCGCAGCACCGATCGCGCATGTTGCGGCAAAAATGGGTGTCGAGCCGACCAGATAAAACGGAATGAACGTTTTTGCGAATGCCGCCGTCGTAACAATTGCCGCCGTCACTTCCGTAAACCGGCGTGTATTGTAGTTAACCAACATGGGGAGCGGTCTCAGTAATTATTTGAGATACGAAAACTCAAATGTTGTTCGGCCCTTCTTGCGCTTTCGGCAAGTTCGATGATGACGTCATGTCCTGGCGCCAACGAGATCATCCTGGCGGTCGCATCCGGGATGCGCCGTTCCCCGGCTACGGTTTTACCCCGCAATGCCGGGCAAGGCTGGCAACCACGCGCGACGCGGTATGGCCATCCCAAAGCGGGATATTGGAGGGACGCCGTGGCCCCGCGCCCATCGCAGCTGTTGCTGCGCCCAGCAGGGTCTCGGGAGTCACAAGCTGATTGGTGCCGTGGGTGATCGTGACAGGGCGTTCGGTGTTGCTCCTCAGCGTCAGGCAGGGAATACCGATGAATGACGTCTCTTCCTGGATACCGCCGGAATCCGTGATCACCAGTGCCGAACTGAAGACGAGACTCATAAAGTCGACATAACCCATGGGTTCGATCAGGCGGATGTTGGGGTGTTGCAGTCGCCCGATCAGATCTGCCGCTTCCAGTTTTGCGCGGGTACGCGGATGCACCGGAAACACAATATTGGTCGAGGCCGCGAGTTGTTGAAGCGCATCAGCTATCCGCGTCAGCATAACGGTATCATCGACGTTGGCGGGACGATGCAGCGTGACGACCACGTATTTCTCTTCGGTAACGCCGATACGCCGGGCGGTAGACGCCCGCGATATCGTGTCTTTCAGCATGAGATAGCTGTCGATCATGATATTGCCGACGAGGTCGATCTTGGAGGGGTCGATGCCCTCCCGCTTGAGATTGTCGCTGGCATCCTCGGACGGGGCCCACAACAGGTCGCTGATGCTGTCGGTGACGATACGGTTGATCTCTTCCGGAAGCGTGCGGTCGAAATTGCGCAGCCCGGCTTCCAGATGCGCGACCGGAAGATTCAGCTTCTTTGCAGCAAGCGCGGCTGCCAGGGTCGAATTGACGTCGCCCACGACGATCACCCAGTCCGGTTTGCCGGCGAGGAGCAGGTCTTCATAGGCAACCATGATCGCGGCAGTAGACCGCGCATGGGTTTCGCCGCGTGCACCGAGATTGAAGGCGGGCGGCGGCAGGCCAAGGTCGGAAAAAAAGGCGTCCGACATGTTCTCGGAGTAGTGTTGACCGGTGTGGATGAGCGCCGGCTTGATCCAGTTCTCGTGCGACATCGCGCGAAAAAGCGGCGCGACTTTCATGAAGTTGGGCCTCGCCCCGACGACGATATGGGCATTTATCATCGTTGTTTGCTCACAGCCATTGCGTCGCGAAGGGCTTTGTCAAACAGCCGTGTCGTCTGTTTGATATCGAAAGCATCGACGTCGTCCTTGAGTGTTGCCAACGGCTGGCCCTGCCCATGTCTGGCAATGATACCTGTCAGCGTGTCAATCATTGCAGATTTGTCGGTCGGTGCAACGACAAAGTGTCCAAGCGGCGAAAGCACATCTCTTGACGCGCCCTCGGACGGCGTGAGCGCGAGAATGGGCTTTTTCAGCATGAGATAGTCGACGATCTTGCTGGGCAGAAAGACGCTCAAATCGGATGGTGCGTCGATCAACAGCAGGAGGTCAGCTTCGGCGGCGTAGCGCAAACTGTCTAGATATCCAACCGTTCCGTGAAAAGTGACGATGGATCCGATACCCAATTCCGTCACCTTGGCGGCGACCTCAGGCGGACAGTGTCCGTAGAAATCCAGACGCAGGCGCCCGGCCAGCGGTGACCTGGCGTTCATTTCCGCCACGGCCTCGAACAGGTAGACCGGGTGGCGCGTACCCGCATAGATATTGCCGGTGTACATGACGCGCAGTTCGGCCAAGCTGTTGACAACAGCAGGAGACGTCAACGTGTCGCGGTCGAATCCATGCGGAACGACGCGTACCTTGCGGCTCAGGAGCGGTGGATATTTCCGCATCACAAGATCAGCAGTTTGCTGCGTGACGAACACCACGATGTCAGCCGTCTCGATGATCTTGCGTTCCTGTTCTCTCCATACCTCCAGTTTGCTGGCAATTTCGGCCACGCTGGAATCGTAGTACAGGCTGTCGACCCAGGGGTCGCTGAAATGCGCGAGCCAGGGCACATGGCGTCGCCGCCGCACCTCCAGCCCGATCGAGTGATCGATCCAGGGCTGGGCGAAGGTGACGAGGATATCGCATTTGCGCTGCTTGCATTGCTGGATGATGTATCTCGTCGATCGCTCGATCCAGTTCGCTTCGTCCAAATTGGCGGGTGGACGATAGCGCCTTTGGAGCCGGCGCCAGGCTGAACTGGCGGCCACACTCTCGCGGTGCTCGATATAATGTTGGCGATAGGCGCCGAGGTAGAGTTTGGCAAATTCCTCGTCGATGTTCGCGCCGACGTTGGAGGCCACGGTCGTGCTGATCACTTCCGATTGCCAGCCGAGAGGGCCAAGCGCCTTTAGCGTGCGCGCGATCTGTATGGATCGGGGCAGCACGATCGGTGGCATCGTCCAGGAGACTGCAAGGAGCGAGTTCATGCCTTCCACCGCCTGAACCATAGCTCGAGAATCATGGCGTTCCACAATCTGTGACGATCATCGTTTGCCGCATCGATGGCGGTGCCACGCGCTACCAGCCCGGCAAGGGCATCGGCCTTGAACCATGTGCGTAACTTCGCGCTCTCCGAGCAGAGGCAGTCATGCGCGAGAGGCTTGAGCTCGTTACTCAGCCAATCGTAGACCGGGACTGGAAAGCCCATCTTGGGACGGGTGATGATCTCGGAAGGCACAAGTTTCGCCGCCGCGTGCCGCAAGATGCGCTTGGTCGAATAGCGTCCGTCGGATTCGCGACCGACGCGCCAATGGTCGGGCAGGCGGGAGGCCATTTCCACCACGCGATAATCCAGGAAGGGCGTCCGCAATTCGAGCGAATTCGCCATCGACATCTTGTCGGCCTTCATCAGGAGGTCTTCCACGAGCCAGTCCTGGCAATAGGTGAACAAGGCCTGCGAAAGCGGCGAGGCCTGGCCGAAATCGCGAAGCATCGCCCGCGTTCCGTCCAGGCTATCCTGCATGTCGCCTTGATCAAGCAAAAGCTGACGCTTTGCTTCGCTGGTCATGTATGACGTCATGGTCAATGGCTGCAGTGCTTGTCGCAGATCGAGCAGGCCCTGATCGAACCCGGGACTGGACCGGGCGCCGACGGCTCTCAGTGCGCGCTGATAAAGATTGTTGGCGCTGGCGGCTTCGTCCCAACGCTGCGCCCAGACATCGAAGCTGTAGCCACCCAGAACCTCGTCACTTCCTTCACCCGACAGCACGACCTTGACGTTTCCGCGCGCCAGCTTGCAAACGTAATACAGCGGTATCGAAGCGAGATCGGCGAGAGGCTCGTCGGTGTAATACACGAAGTCGGGCAGGAAGTCGGTGAACTCCTTTTTGCCGATGACGATATCCTGATGGTCGGTTTGAAGCTGGGTGGCGACGAGATGGGCCCACTTGCGTTCGTCGATGTGGTCTGCGCCTTCAAAGGCGACGGAGAACGTCGACAGCTTTGGATGCGACGGCGCAGCCATTGCGGCGATGACGCTTGAATCGAGGCCGCCGCTCAGGAGAATGCCGACCGGCACATCGGCTCGCATGCGGATATCCACGGCATTCTGCAGCAGCGAGGCGAAACGTTCCACGGTCGTTGCGTCGTCCGCCGCGGACCTGGCCGGACGCGGCACCGACCACCACCGTTCGATCGATGGTCGCGGCGCGCCCCGGCTTATCTTCAGGCGGTGGGCCGGCAGCAATTTGCTGATGCCGCTCCAGATGGTGTGCGGCGCCGGCACATAGCGGAAGGTGAGGTAGTCCCAGACTGCCTGAGGGTTGACGGCCGGCGGCTTTTCAAGCGCGGCGATGATCGCCTTGATTTCGGAAGCAAAGATCAATTGCCGTCCGTCCCAGGAATAGTACAGCGGCTTGACGCCGAGGCGATCCCGCACGAGCAGCAGCGAATGGTCGCGCGCGTCGAAAATGGCCACGGCGAACATTCCGTTGAGCTCGTCGAAGGCTTTCATTCCGCGCTCTTCATAGAGCCTGAGAATGACCTCGGTATCGCTGCTGGTGTGGAATCGAACGCCGCGCGCCTGCAGGGAAAGGCGAAGCTGCGTGTGGTTGAAAATCTCGCCGTTGAAGACGAGCTGAATCGCACCATCGGCGCTCGTCATCGGCTGGTGTCCGCCCTGCAGATCGACGATCGAGAGCCGCCGCATACCGAGCGCGATGTGGTCCTCGACGAAATAGCCGTCGTCATCGGGTCCGCGATGCGCGATGGCGTCGCACATCGCCTTCAGACGTGTCTGACTTTCAGGCTCGGGCAATGCAGTGGTGCTGAACCAGCCGGCGATTCCACACATCAGCGGGTCATTCTCGTTTGCTGGTCATCAGCCGACGCGGCCGAGTGCAGCTGCCTCGCTGCCAGAAAGACTTCGAATGCCATGCGAGGCGAGGTGCTTCATCGCCCGTTCGAACGGCTCCTGTCCGGCTACGTGCGCCGGATCCGCATACCAGGTCAGCAACGCAGGCATTTTTTCGGCGAGTAATTTGTCGACCGTTTCAACCATGAACTCGGCGTAGGTTGGCGCCAGAGCATAATCCTTGCGGTCGGAAAGATGCGTCCATGAGTCCAGGATGGAGGTCGGCGCCCTGACGGATCCGAATGCCGGCAGCTCGACGACCTGATCGACGAGCGGTGCGGGGCCGTGGATCAACGCATATTCGGGCAGTGTCGTCGAGCAATAGCGATACTCCAGCTCATGCGCCAGCCGATGAACCAGCGCAAGTTGATCTGGTTGCTTGAAATGACCGAAATGCGGAGCCCTGAATCCTTGCGGCGGCCGACCGGTCAGGCGCGTCACTGTTTCGTGGCCCTTGCGAATGTCGGCTTCGACCGCGCTGATCGGCATGTTCTCGTAGAACGTGATGCCGACATAGCGGTCATCCCGCCACTCCGCGTGCGGAAGGTGTCCGTGGTTCATGAATTCGCAACCGCGTTGCGCGACATCGCGATAGATGTCGATGCCACGTTCGAGCTGCACGCCGGGAACCGCGAACGTTGCCTTGATCCCAAGGCTGTCCAGAAGTTTCATGACCTCGATGGTTGCCGGAGGATCGAGATCGGTGTCGCAATCGAAGGACAGAAACAGCAGCGGCCTGGTTAATCCGAGGGACGCGGCATGGCTCGCATATCGTTCAAAGACCGCAAGGTCATTTGGCGTTGAGGCGAGATCATTTGGCGTTGAAGTACGACCGTTGCCAACGATCTGTTTCAATCGCGCGACCGCGGATGAAGGCTGCGCGGCCGCGAGCCGCACCCGCCGCATGAGACGGCCGATCGCAGATGCGCCTGTGCTGCTCACGACGGTTTGTCCCCCGTGATCCAAAGGCTCCATCCCTTGCGCGAAGCAAGCGCGTCCAGCTTCTCTTGATCCATCCGCGAGGCGAAGTTCGGCCGCCACGTGTTCAAGATCGGAGGAACGTCGGCGCCGAGAACGGCTATGTTGACGTTCTGGTACGGCGCGAACAGGTCGCCTCGGACCTCAGCTTCGGTGACGGGCCATGTATGTGGATTGCCTTCCTCGCGGCCGCCGTCGCCATACCGGCTCGCGAGCTCCGTCTCGTCGAGAAACTCGTTCTCCATGTTGATGTAGCCTTCGACCCAGCGCACCGTGTAGTCGAACAGGATCGAATTGCGGTGGTACAGCATGACGCCGGCCTGTCCGCCGGGCTTCAGAACGCGATGCAGTTCGGCAATCGATTTCCTGGTGTTGGGCGAGTGATGCAACACACCCCATGAGTAAACGTAGTCGAATGTCGCGTCTTCAAATGGAAGCAGTTCTCCATCGGCCTCGTTGATGGCTCCCTTGAGGCCAAAAAGCTCGAACCGCTGCCGCGTCTGCTGGATTGCCACCGGATTGAGGTCGACGGCGGTCATGTCCGCGCCGTTCCTGGCCCAGTTCATTGCCATGCACCCCATGCCGCATCCAACTTCCAGCACGCGTTTGCCGCGATAGCGGTCGTAGGGAAACATCCGGCCAAAGGGCTGATCCGGCAAATGAAGCTGCGTATTCCAGGAGTAGAAGCGCTCATCGGCCACTTCGTAAAATCGCCGGCTGCCGAGTGCGACTTTTTCCTTGGTGCCGTCCGGCCGGGTGTACTCAACGTCGCCATGCCGCTCGGCATAGGTCATCGGCGCGTTTGCCCACCAGTCGCGAATTCTGCCCTTGATGCCGGTTTGTTCCATGATACCGCGGATATGGATGGGTTCTAGGTCACTGGGTTTCTGCGCGAGATTGGGCTCTCGCGCAATGGCGGTGACCGTCCCTACGACTTTCGTGGCTGATTGCTCCATTTCAAAAAAAATGTCAATAAATCAATGTGATAGCTCATCAGAAGTTCGGCTAAACGAGTCTGCGCCAGGAAGCGGCGGAGCTTATGGGCCTGCTGTGCCGGCTGGTCGAGCCGATAGACCCGTCGTCGCCCGTTGATGACGAACACGTCCTTGAATTGGGCCAGCAGCGCCCTTTCGAGTGGGTAGAGTCCAAGTCCCAGCGCATCATGATGGGCGAGGATCGCGGCATCGAACGTCACCCCGGTTCCAAGTGATTTGACCACGTCGCTGTAATCCGATCGTGCGGCGGGGAGGGGGAGCCGCCGGGCTGCCCAGGACGAGGGGCAGTCGTCTTGCGCAGGGCAAGCCAGAACCACCTGCGCGTCCGGCAGCCCCTTGCCGATCAGTTCACCGATGGCCCCGGCCATATAGGCGCTTGAGCGCGGGTTCGCATAGTAATCGCGGTACTGCTGTACGAACGACTTGTAATTCCCAGTGGTCAAGACGCGCCAGAGCCATCCGACTGCCGAGAGCAACGCGCTTCCCTCGCCAATGCGGCTGGTCCCTGCGGCATAACCGGGAATGATCACCAGGACGTTCTTGACCGGTTGATCGAGGCCGAGATTAGCCGGCGTTTCTTGCGCATTCTTGTAGGCTTGCACGTGTATGGTCCCGGCGTTTCGAAATAGATTGAACTCTAGCTAGCCGCGCCCTTTGGCGCAATCACGCGACTGACGCAGGGCGGGCTGCGACGTAGAGTGACGATGCCTGCCTTGGCAGCAGCGCGCGCCCAAACCATTCGAAAGCGTCGTCGACGATCTTGTATTTGCGAATCCGCCCGTCGAGCCGCCAATCCGGCGGACCCCATCCCATGTGGTGGACTTCTTCGATCACAAGTCCGGTCGCGCGCATCCGCTCCGTCAACGTCTCTGCCGTGTAAAAGTGTACGTGATCGGTCGTTTCCATCGATTGGGGATCCCGCCTGTAGGCGAGTTGCCACCACCACGCGCCTTCGTTTGGTGTTCCGAGAACGAGGAGGCCGCCGGGCGCAAGCAGCCGCTTCACCGTTTGCAAGGCCCGTATGTCGTCTCTGATGTGCTCGATGACATGGTTGAAGAAGATGATATCGAACGAGCCGTCGAACGCGGGGAAGTCCAGAATATCGGCAAGAAAGATCGTTGCCTGCGGATTTTGCGCGCGGGCGCGGGCAAGCCGCACCATATTGTAGTCACAGCCGTAGCTGGCTTCGGCGTAGGGCGAAAGCCATTTGAGATGATTGCCGTCGCCACAACCCAGATCGAGCAGGGCGGGTACTTTGTCCGTCCCGCGCCGCTTCAGCTCGTTGCTGAGCAGTTTCTGGACGTAGAGCCGACGCTTCTTCAAATGGTGACGCCACGGGCTGGTGGCTTCGGGCAGCTGCTCTTCGACATACCAGAGCGGGTTTATGGTTCGCGCGCGCTCGAGTTCGGCCGCGTGTGTGCCGAAATCGGCAACCAGCGCGGCAATACCGTTCTCGAGGGCGGAAATTTTCGTGCACGCGACGCACCGCAGCGCGCCCTCGGTGGGAACGAGCTTGCCTTCGCGGCAGTGAGGACAGCGCAAACGCTGGAGCGGATCATTCATGTGCGTTCAAGGATCGATTTGTAGATGCCAACGACTTTCCGCTCGGTTACCGCGGGCGCGTATTCTTCCTGTGCCTTGCGATACGCCCCGCGCCCAAGCGTGGCCCTGCGATCTTCGCTTGCCAGAAGCTCCCGGATAGCCTTGCCGTAGTCCTCTACCGTGTTGGCAACGAGTTTTACAATGCCGTTCTGGAGTTCCGGCACCGGTTGACCCTGTCTTGCGTTCATCACGACCGGGAGACCCGCGAGCAAGCCCTCGAGCAGGGATTTGCCAATCTCGAAATACTCCGTATGGATCACAAACAGATCGTATTCGGGAAGCATACGGCAAAGCTCGGCGTTGAAGACGACCGGCCGGAATGTGACGCGATCGCCGACGCCCAGTTGGCGGACCAGCTCTTCCAGCTTTGGCCGCAGCGGACCGTCGCCGACAATCGTGTAGTGCACGTCAGGCATCGCGGCGACGGCACGAATGATGTTGGAGGGATCCTTCTCGGCAAACAAGCGCCCGACATAGATCAGCCGCGCCGGGCCGTTGATCCGGTAGTCGGTTTTCTCCTTCAGGTTCGCGCCATCAAGAATGTTGTAGCAAACCTCGACCCGTGAGATTCCCTTGCGGGCGAGATAGGGCAAGATCGGCTTGTAGACCGGCATGACCAGATGGGCCCGCTTCAGCGCCTCGCTCTCCAGATATTCATAGAACGCGTTCTGTTGTTCCTGTGCCGGCGTGAGATTGCCGCCCTTGAAGCGACGATTGGGGTTTTCGTCCAGGTTGATGTGAATGGAGGTGACGTAGGGGATTCCGAGCGCCTGGTTGATGCGGCTCGCAAGATACGTGTTCCAGTCGACGCCATGACACCGGATCATGCTAGGTGCGATGCGGCGCGCGATCTCTATGCCGCCCTTGGCCCATTTTTTCAGCCGGAAGGGCGTCAGCAGGCGATGGTGCTTCGCGACCAGATTGAGATCGTCCGGGTAGTTGTGAATATGTAACTTAGCCCGGCCGACCATGTATTGTAGCGGTTCGATCGGTGGCCGATCGTCGTTCGTCATGAGAATATGGACTTCATCGAACAACTCGCCGGGATTGTAGTAGGCAGCTTGAACCTCGCCCTTGTCCGCTATGTCGGAAAGGCGGTCGGGAACGATAACGAGAAGTCTTTTCACGGGGCCTTGGCTATTCATCGGTCAGGGCGCTCGCAGAAATGAAACGATTCCATGCGCAATGGACGGGAACCAGAAGCCCAGGTTGAGCCTTGTTCTTAAAGAGAGCCGTTCGAGTGGCGGCCAACCCCATAACCTGTAGCCAAAGCCTCCCGCTGGCGTGAATCCCGCTTGCGCTCCAAGCTCGTGGATTTCACCGATCGTGTATTCCTTGAAATGTTGCGGATCGCACAATTCGTACGGCAGGCCTTTGCGCGCGCGCAGACGATTTGATAGACGCGTGCGGTTTGGTGTAACGATCGCCACAATGGCTCCAGCTCTGCACGAGCGCCGACAGAGTTCAAAATACGCAGGTGGTTGATCGAGATGCTCGAAGACTTGAAAGCTGATAACCATGTCGTAACGGTTGGTCGGGGCGAACGTCGATAGATCTGCAACGAACCGTTTTACTTTTGGGTGGCTGTAGGTCGCGTTTGCCTTCTCTACACTCTTCTCCGAATAGTCGAAGGCGTCGACCTCTTCAACAAAATCGTAACGCGCCATCTCAGCGTCATGAAAGCCGACGCCACAGCCGACGTCCAGGATCCGAGCGGGTTTGAAATGCTCGAAGATCTTCTCGATTTCGAAGCGCCGAGTTGCATCCCATTCTTCCGAAAAGTATGTTTGCCATTCTTCCGTGATCAGTTCGTCAAAGAATTGGCGTTGATCGGATAGAAAGTCGGGATAGCGCTGAGGAACGGACATGAAAACCCCGCCTGATGTTTGTGGTCGCTAGGAGCGTTTCTCGGCGACGATCAAATGCCGGAACGCATAGTTCTTCAGCCCCGGCAGATTGCTGATCCATTCATCGATCATGCGATCACGTACACGATGGCCCATCAGTGATTTCCATTTCGGATGGAGGAGCGGCCAAAGCCAGCCGGGTCGGTCTGCCCAAAGCGGCAAGAGTTGAAAGGCACGATGTTCGACGACAGACAGACCATTGTCGGAAAGCACTTTCAGAATTGTCGGCAACGGCAAATGAAAGGACGGCGGCAGCTCGGTGTACTTGCTGACGCAGTAGGTGTTCAGGGAGCGCGAGTTACCTAAATCCAGAACACAGCGACCCGAGGGTTCAAGTACACGGGCGACTTCCGAGATCACCTTGTTCAGGTCGGGAATAACGTAGAGGGCGGAGAACGAATATAGTGTGCTGACGGTGCCGCCATCGAGCGGAATTGCCTTGGCGTCGCCTTCCATGAACCGGAGGTGACGGAGACCTGCGGCAATGGCATCTGCTTTCGCCTTCTCGATAAAGGGAGCCGAAAAATCGATGCCAACGGCATCTTCCGACAAATCGGCAAGTTCGATCAAGTGAACGCCCGTCGCACAGCACAGGTCAACCAGACGGCCCGGTCGGGCATGTTTGCGCACCAGCTCGATCTTTTCCCATAATAGCCGGTGCGCATATTCGGGCGAGTTACGGTCCGCATGCGCGCAAATCGTGCTGGTTTTATAGATCTTGCCAGCTTCGTAAGCTTCCTTGATCGCTTTTTCCGTCGACGAAGTCGTCATGGTCCAGTTCTCCACCGTAGCCGTGCAACCCAGGAGCCGAGACGCCGGATATGACTTGGCGGTGCGGAATCGGGCTGGACGGCGCTGCTGTGCTGGGCGAACGACAATTCGGCCCGGAACGATTGGCGTGGTTCACCGCCAAAGCGGGTCTTGAACAAGGTCAAACCTTTTTGTTTTCCCTCGCCGGCCTCGGGAAAGATCCAGCCGCAGTCGTATCTCGAGACACCGGCTGACCGAGCCGCGTTGATCGCGCCAAACATCAGCAGATAGCCGGCACCGTCGCTCTCCGCGATCTCGCGCGAGCATCCCGTGTGATAAAAGGCGCCCGGGCCGAGCACCGCCATATTGTGAAATGCAATGGGCTCACCGGCGGGCGTCAATATCGCAACCAGCCGAGCCGCGCCTGATGACGCGATATGCTTTGCTATGCCTTCGAAATACGACCTTGGGTGCGGTGTCGCGCCAGTCCGTATGTAGGTTTCGGTGTGCATGTCGTAGTAGGCATCAAGATTGGCCTCCCACTCGACCTGTTCGACGCGATAACCTGCCTTTTCTGCCCCACGGACGAGATTGCGCGCGGTTTTCGACAGGCCCATCCATATATCCTGCTCGCTACGGTCGAGCGCAATAATCTGCGATCTCAGTGACCGGTCGACAAATCCCGAGGCGACATATGGCCCGGCCTCTCCGTCTCCCGAGATGGCTCGGCGTGTGACGGGAGACGATGCGATGCCGAGGCGGACCGCGCCGTTGGCCGTCGCGCGCTTGATCGCCTCGCCAAGAGCTTCACCGACGATGGATGCGTACCTTTCCGGCGCGATGCCGTCGGCGACGATCGGGCCCGCGCCCCCCCAGCCGCCCGATGCTGCGACCCGACTTGATGGCTGGAAGTGCAGCGGCATGACGGCGACCAATTCGTTCCCGTCCACCAGACCAAATCCGAGTTCCTGAAATCCCCAGGGTTCGACTTCGGTGACAAGCTGCTGCCAGCCATGCAAGCCGAAAACCCAGCCGTCCGGCGAACTGCGCACAAGGTTGTCCCAGTCGCCGGGCTTGATTTCGGCGATCGGGACAACGTTCAGCATTCGGTGGGCTTCCTAGCGGTCTTTGCTTCGTCTGCGATGATCGGCTGCATACTACCTCAAGTAGGTCGAAGGATGACAAATTTCGTTGCGGGGTAGCCCTAATCGCTAGCTTGGACAAGGCTTTCGCTATATATCGCGGCTTGGCGGGGATCGAAATAGCAAGATGCCTGCGTGGCCGGTCTGGTGCGTTCCGATGTCGCGGGCTTGGCGTGCGTGACGGCTGCGAACACAAGATGTGAAATGTCGGCGAACCTGCACCGAGAATGGGGTAGGCGATTGCGGGCGCGCTTTGGGGTTGAATACGTAGATGTACGAAGCAGACGTTGCTCTATTCCGCTGTCCCAAGTCCAAATCTGCGTTGCAGCTTGTTGCAGCCACTCGCGCTGAGGACGGAGAGATACTGGAAGGCAAGCTTGTCGCGGACGGACACGAATACGCCATTCGAAACGGTATCCCGCGCTTTGTCGAGAGCAGCTCCCATAATCCCACATGGGACTACAAGTGGATGGTGCTGGACGCCGGCGTCGGCTACAATTACCGGATCATTGACGAGAAAGATCAGGCCTATCAAATCCATGATATTTTCGATCGCAATGGATACGAAGGGCGGGTCTACAGGAAAGCCACCAATAGTCTGGCCCTCGATGTCGGATGTGGTATCGGTCAATATTCCATCAAATTGATGCGCGACTACGCGCCCGAGAGAATCGTTGCGCTCGATCTCACCGGCGGGGTCGACATCTTCCGGAAAATTCTGCTGGAGCGATATCCGCAGTTCAAGAACAGGATCGTCATCGTCCAGGCGTCTGCCTTCGACATGCCGTTTGCCGACGAGACCTTTGATTTCGTGATGTCGTTGGGCGTTCTTCATCATACTGGCGATACGCGGCAAGCTCTCACCAATGCCTGCAAGCTGGTGAAGCCGAAGGGTAACATCAATTTTTGGGTCTATTGTTCGGAACCGGTCGGATACAGCATCTCGGAAAAGGGCAGAGAAAACGCACTGTCGATTGCCAACATCGAAGAACGGTTTCTCCGAAACTGGAAGTGGCCGACGCGGTTGATCCGGTTGTTCCGGAGGCTTGATCACGAGTCGGGCGTGAAGCTGTTGCGGTTCCTTTCGTCCGATTTCGTATTCAATCTGTCGCGCCGCAAGGGATTTTTGTGGACGCAACGAATATTCGCCCACGTCGATTACCCGGACGAAGGCTACCGGCTTGTGAACCACTATGATGGCTATATGAACACGTGGGACGAAAGCTGGAACGAGAACGAATTGTTTCCGGTCCTGAAGCGGCACGATATCGTCATTGTCGGAATATCCGACTGGCGGCTCGGCATTTGGGGCCAGAAGCTGCCGGGGGTCTATCCGGAATAGGCCATCCGTTGCCACGATCGTCCGCTTGGCCGCCCGGCGCCGCAAGTCGTGCGCGAGGGCATTTCACGACCCACCAAAAGTACCGCCTTGCGCGACCCGTTCGCCAGAGGAATTTCGGCGCCTGCGATGGCAAAAAGCCCTGCAATGGCAAAATGATACGCCGGAACCTTGACAGACGTAAATGGATGGTGGCAGAAGCCCGAAGCTGATGGCTGGCTAACGACGCTACCCCACCCATCAGCGCTCCCGATCTCGACCGCGATGGACCCCACTAGACTTGGCACCGATGCGCAAGGAACGCGATCAGCAATTTGTGCGTACCATTGTTCCCCCGCCGACGTGGCCGAGCATCAATCTTGGTGAGGCGTTTCGGGCGCGCCGACTGCTGGGAATTTTCGTCCGTCGCGATATCAGCAGTCGCTATCGCCAGATGGCGTTGGGTGTCGCGTGGTCTCTGCTGGAGCCGTTGGGCCAGCTCTTATTGATAAGCATTATCTTCGGCTATGTCATCAAGGTGCCGACCAACGGCTATCCCTATCCGGTTTTTGTCTTCGCCGCGCTGATACCGTGGCTGCTGATGTCAAAGTCAGTGCAGAGCGCGGCAGGCAGCGTCCTCGATAACATCTCGATCGTAACGAAGGTGGCGTTTCCCCGCATCATCCTGCCTTTCAGCGCCGTTACAAAAGAGTTGTTCGACTCGGTCATCCTGTTCGTGATCCTTTTGATCATCTCGGCGTTTTGGGGATTCTATCCATCCCTGAGGATGCTGATTTTCGTTCCGCTGTTTCTGTTCATTGCATTGCTCGCGCTGTCGATCGGCGCGGCGTTCGCAACTCTGTCGGTGAAATACCGGGATTTCCGCCCAATGATCAGCCTCGGGCTGAATGTGGGCTATTACGGCACGCCAATTCTGTATCCAGCGTCGCTGGTTCCCGCGGCTGTTCTGCCGTACTTCCAATTGAACCCCATGTATTGGGTGGTCGAATTCGCGCGATGGGCGATTTTCAATCACCCTGTGGAGATTACGACATCGCTGTATTGGAGCTTGGGCCTCACCATGGTCCTGCTTGTTGGCGGGCTGACGCTGTTTGCTCGGTTCGAACGCGAAATCGCCGATGTCTACTGAAGCACCCGTTGTATCGGTCTCGAAGTTGGGGAAGCGCTACCTCGTTCCACAGAAGGCGGTAGGCGACAAAGCGTACTCATCCAGCGTCCGGCAGCGCTCCAAGGAGTTCTTTCCGACCTTATTTGGCGCCGCCGAATCCGATTATTTTTGGGCGCTTCGCGACGTTTCGTTTGAGCTGCGTCGTGGCGAGGTTCTGGGGATTCTCGGAGAAAACGGCTCCGGAAAATCGACGTTGCTGAAAATTCTCTCGGGCATTACACCTCCGAGCGCTGGTGTCGTGAAGATGCGCGGCCGTGTCGGTTCCCTGCTCGAAGTAGGCACGGGGTTTCATCCCGATCTGACGGGGCGCGAGAATGTTTTTTTGAACGGGGGCCTGCTGGGTATTCCAAGGTCCCAGATCGAAGAGGCGCTTTCCAGCATCATCAAATTCGCCGAGCTCGAAGAGTTCATTGATGTGCCCGTCAAGCGGTATTCTTCCGGCATGTACGTGCGTCTCGCGTTCTCGGTCGCGGCGCTTCTCAAACCGGATATCTTGATACTCGACGAAGTCTTGGCGGTTGGCGACGCCAGGTTTCGGGCGAAGACGCAGAGCAAGATCAGCGAGGCCACCGACTCCGGGCAGACCATTCTGTTCGTCAGTCATAATGCGCGGTCGGTCGCCCAGATTTGCACGCGTGCGGTCATCCTGCACAAGGGGCAGCTTGTTTTTGATGGCGCGCCGGCAGATGCAATCGATGAGTATCACTCGCGCTCTTATCTGGATGAGGAAACCGGGCAGCTTCGCGATGCTTCCGACATGAGCCAGCATTCCAGGGAGCGCCTGGAACCAATCTCGTTCGCCGAACTGAAGAATAAGCCCAGAACGGAATCTCCGGGCCAAACCCCAACGGGAATTCTCGAATACGTTTCCGTGCACAAGCTGAGCGGGGAGCCCAGCGCGAAATTCGTCACCGGAGAGGGGATGCTGGTCCGGATCAAGTTCAGCCATCATCCGCACCCCGAACATGCCTATTTCTCGGTTCTGGTGCATAACTCGTTGCAGGATCGAATGATCACCGCCCACTCCACTCATTCGGGGGAGCGCCTTCCCATTAGCGAGAGCGGCTGGGTGGAGTGCGTCATTCCCT
The DNA here is from genome assembly GCF_018130185.1 of Bradyrhizobium sp. AUGA SZCCT0182. NCBI lineage: Bacteria > Pseudomonadati > Pseudomonadota > Alphaproteobacteria > Hyphomicrobiales > Nitrobacteraceae > Bradyrhizobium > Bradyrhizobium sp. AUGA SZCCT0182. The sequence goes on from NZ_JAFCLY010000036.1 coordinate 33,086, forward strand.
CGATGCTGGTCGGCGATGGTCTCTACAGCGTGATGCTCGATACCGGCACCTATAATATGCAAATGGGCCAGATGATCTCGCTGGATTGCGTTACGGTCGCATGCCACATCAGGGTGCGAACCGACGGGTTCGTGAAGGGTGTCGGGTTGGACGAGTTCAGGGGGGCGGCCCACAGGTCTAATTGGTCGACGATAATGTCTGACCGCACAGCGTGAGAACACGACAGTGAACAAGAGCCTGCTTTCTCGAATTGCCTCGAAACTCCTGCCGCGCAAAACGACGCCGGAAGCCGTTCGTCCAAACTTCATCGGGGTTGGCTTTCCGAAGGTCGGAAACACCTGGCTGCGCATGAGCCTTGGCAAGTATGTCCAGTTGGAGGTCGGTTCGGAAAAAGTCTTCCTGATGGATGCCGGCGAGTTTGATACGCTGCGGAGCATGAACTCGCCTCTGATCGGGCTGTTCTCGCATTGGCCGCTCGAATGGGAAACGCAGACGGCCAAGGACCTGACCACCGCCAATATATTCAAAGAGGCGGGCGAGATGCGCGTATTGTTGTTGGTCAGGCACCCGCTCGATGCGCTGGTCTCGCTCTATATGCAGAACAAACATCGGAATCCGGGTAATCCCTACCGTGGATCGCTGATCCAGATGGTCGATGATCCCGTTCTCGGGCTCCAGAAATACATCACGTTCTACAATCTCTGGGCGGGCCGCCTGAATGACCCGCAGCAGGTTCATCTCTGGCGATACGAAGATGCGCGTACGAATGCCGTTGCCGAGTTGAATGCCCTGCTCGTTTTCCTGGGCGTTGATCCGAATGCGGCATCGGTGGCCGAAGCGGTGAAGTACGGCAGCTTCGAAAACATGAAGTCGATGGAGATGCGCGGAGACGAGCCGAAATATGCATCATCGGGTTTCTCGGCTTTCGCGACCGGAGATCGCTCCAACAATGACGCCCTTCACGTTCGCGAAGGGAAGGTCGGATCATATCTGAAGCACTTCTCCGCAGACGAACTGCAGCGTCTCTATCGCATTATCGACAACGAGCTGGATGATCGTTTCGGCTATAGAGAAAAACTTGATCCCGGCAATGGATCGGCTCGAGCGTAATGTGCGGCATCGGCGGAAGCGTTGGCTTCAACGGCCTCTTCGTTGATGATCTGAAAGAAAGACTTATCGCGCCGCTGCGCTATCGGGGAAGGGATTCCGAAGGTGCCTGGACCGATAACAGCAAGGTACTTCTGGTCCATACCAGGTTGTCCATCATTGACCTGGCAAGCGGCCAGCAGCCGATGGCCGACGTCTCGGATCGCTTCAAGATCACGTTCAACGGTGAGATCTACAACTACAAGGAACTGCGCGAGAAATACACGGCGCTGGGAGCGCAGTTCGCCACCAACAGTGACACCGAGGTCATCCTGCAGGGATACGCGCTGCTGGGGCCGGGGGTGTTGCAGGATCTCAATGGAATGTTCGCCCTAGCGATCTGGGATTCAAAGGAGGAAATCCTGTTTGTGGCGAGAGATCGCCTTGGCAAAAAGCCTTTGTACTGGGTCAACGCCGGCTCGCAGTTCATTTTCAGCTCGTCGCTCGACAGCTTCTCGAAGGTCCCCGGCTGGAACAAGGAGATTTCAAAGGCGTCGATCTGCTTGTTTACCGTGCTCGGGTCATTTCCAGCTCCGCTTACGGTTTACAAAGGGGCTAGCGCACTGCCGGCTGGTTGCTATGCGATCATTCGTGCGGGCCAGCCGGTCCCGGTCGTCACCCGCTACTGGTCGCTCTCATTCGAAGGCAAGCGGCAGTACACGACCGTACAGGCCCTCGAGGAATACTCCGAGATCATCACGCGTGCGATCAGGATAAGGCTCAGATCGGACGTGCCGCTCGGATTGACGTTCTCGGGAGGGGTGGATTCAGGAACGATCGCTGCAATTTGCAAGCAGCGCCTGAATACCGACGTGCCCTGTTATACCATCGACTATGATACGGAGGCGGACAGGAGCGCGGAAGTCGCGCAGGCGTCGAACGTTGCCAGGGCGCTCGGCCTTCAATGGCAGCACATTCAATTCGACTACAACAGCGAGATGCTCGCTCAGTTTCCGAAAGCATATGCTGATTTCGATCAGCCCTGCTTGCAGTTCGCCCTCGTTTACAGCAAATTACTCTATGAGAAGATAAAGCCGAACTCGACCGTGGTGCTAAGCGGAAATGGCGCCGACGAGATATTCACCGGCTATTCCCGCGATCCCGGCGTTTATCGAAGTGACCTTCGGAATGAACGAATTCGTCGCATTCCCCGGTTTCTGCATCGTTTTGTCAGGCCCAGATTTCCGGATTTCGATACCGATTGGCGCGATGGCGACCCGGTCTGGAAATGGGCGGCCAGGGACCTGCACAATTATCTGGATGCGTTCGACCTCACCGCGGCGGACCGCGAGATCTGTTCCAACTGGATAATTGCGTTCGCGGATCAGGTGCGCGAGGCCGGCTGCGCCAACATGCTCGACTACGTCATGTTCCGGGATCTGTTTTACTCAGCCGCCGACACGAACTACAGGCTCGCCGACATCACCGGCTATTCTGCCCAGGTTGAAGTGCGGTCGCCATACCTGGACTTCGAGGTCGTCCAGTTTGCTGCAAAGCTCCCGCACCATATGAAGGTAGGCGAGGGGCGGGACGGCTTGACGGCGAAGTGGCTGCCCAAGCGCCTTTATTCTTCCCTGGTGGGCGAGGAACTCGCCTGGGCGCCCAAACGGGGCATGGGTGCCAATTTGAGATGGGACCGGCAAATAGCCGACGATCGGGAATTTGGTCAGGAAGTCAGGCGTTCGCTCAATGCCCTCGAAGGATACGGAATATCTCCTCGCGGCTATTTCGACGCCTACGACAAATACCAGCAGGATTACCTCAGCGGCCAAGACTACTCCAATTGTGCCGGCACCGTAATGGCCGGATTCATGCTCGGATCATGGTTGAGATATCATTGAACCAGTCTCTTCAGAAAGAAAGCGAATGAGTCAGCCACTTTCCAGAACACTGAGGGAACTGGAGAACGAGAGTATTCATATTCTCCGCGAAGTTGCCGCGACCTTTTCGAATCCTGTCTTGCTGTATTCGATCGGAAAGGATTCGTCCGTGCTGCTCCATCTGGCGAGGAAGGCGTTTCACCCCGCCGGCCTGCCATTCAAGGTGATGCACATCGACACCGGCTGGAAGTTCCGGGAAATGATTGCGTTCCGGGACCGGGTTGCCGCAAGGCACGGCCTCGATTTGCTCGTCTACACCAACCAGGCGGGTGCCGAGGCGGGCATGTCGCCACTCGTTCACGGCAGCTCCAGCTATACCGACGTGATGAAGACGCAGGCCTTGCGACAAGCGCTCGATCTCTACAAGTTCGACGCCGCGATCGGCGGCGCACGGAGAGACGAAGAGAAGTCGCGCGCCAAGGAGCGCATATTCTCCATTCGGAATCGGGCGCACGGTTGGGATCCCAAGCTGCAGCGGCCCGAACTCTGGCGCGCGTTCAATTCGCGGCTTTCGGATGGACAGAGCATGCGGGTGTTTCCTCTGTCGAATTGGACGGAGTTGGACGTTTGGGAATACATACTTGCCGAACAGATCGAGGTGGTAGATCTGTATTTTGCCAGATCCCGGCCGACGGTGCTGCGCGATGGGGGCATCATCATGCTTGATGACGATCGGCTTTCGCTCCGCGAAGATGAGGTCGCGCTCGCACGCCAGGTGCGTTTCAGAACACTCGGGTGCTATCCGTTGACCGCGGCGATTGAATCCGGTGCGCAGAGCATTGCAGACATTGTTGCGGAGCTGAGAACGTCTCGCTTGTCGGAACGACAGGGCCGGATGATCGACCGCGACGAGGCTTCCTCGATGGAACGGAAGAAGCGCGAAGGCTATTTTTGACCTTGTTTTTTGCTAAAGCTGATCCCACAAGGACCCGATGGAAAACCTTGGCATTCTGCGAATTTTGACGTGTGGAAGCGTCGACAACGGAAAGAGCACGCTGGTTGGCCGGCTGCTTTTCGATTCGAACAATGTACAGGACGATCAGCTGGCCTCGCTGGAGAACGACAGTCAAAAGCACGGGACCAGAGGAAAAGAGATCGATTTTGCGCTCTTGCTCGATGGCCTTGAAAGCGAGCGCCAGCAAGGAATCACGATCGACGTTTCCTACCGCTATTTTTCAACGAGCAAGCGTCGATTTATCGTCGCCGACTGCCCCGGGCATGAGCAGTATACGCGAAATATGGCGACGGGGGCGAGCAACAGCTCACTCGCGCTGATCGTACTTGATGCAAAGGCGGGGCCCAACGAGCAGATCTGGCGGCATCTCACCATCTGCCATCTGATGGGAATTCAACACGTCGTCTTTGCTGCGAACAAGATTGACCTGGTCGGATTCCGCGCGGAACGTTTTGAGCAGGTTCGTGCCGAGCTAACGGCTCGCGCGCAAACCCTCGGCTTCAAAAGCATCTACTCATTGCCGATCTGTGCCGTCTCGGGGAACAACCTCGTTCGCAGGGATGAAAAGCTGGACTGGCACCAGGGGCCATCCCTGCTTTCCTATCTGGAGAGCATCGAAACGGAGGTCAGCGCCGATGTATCGGCAGGCCTGAGATTGCCGGTTCAATTTGTAAGTCGGCCAAATTCCGATTTCCGCGGCTATGCGGGCACCATCAGCGCGGGTATCGCGAGGGTTGGCCAGGAATTGTCGGTGGCTCCCACCACCGCCAGGACACGAATTGCCCAAATATTCAGAGGGGACGTGGCCGTAGATGAGGCAAGTGAAGGCGATACGGTCATGGTTTGCGTGACCGATAACGTCGACATCAGTCGCGGCTTTGTATTGTCGTCACCAGACAACGGCCCGACACTGTCGGATCATATTGCAGCAGACGTTGTATGGTTTAGTGACAAACCTTTTTTGCCGCATCGACAGTATCTCATTCAATGCGGCCATCAGTTAATCAGGGCCTGGGGCACCAATCTAAAGTACAGACTGGACGTCCAGACGCAGGAGCATCTGGCCGCCAAACAGCTGAGCAAGAACGAAATTGGCCATTGCCATATTTCCTGTTCGCACCCCCTGATTTTCGATCCCTTTGATCAGAATCCGAATTCGGGCGGATTTATCCTCATTGACCATGCAACGTCGGAGACGATGGGCTGCGGGTTGATCAGATATAGTCTTAGACGGTCGACCAACGTCGCAGCTCAAAGCCTTAGCGTCAGTCCTCAGGACCATGCGCGTATCAAGGGACATGGGGCCTGCTGCGTCTGGTTTACCGGGCTTTCCGGGGCCGGAAAATCGACTATCGCAAATCTGCTGGAATACCAGCTAAACAGGGCAGGTGTTCATACGGCGCTGCTGGATGGCGACAACCTCAGGCTGGGCATCAATCGGGACCTCGGGTTCACGGAAGGTGACCGCGTTGAGAACATTCGAAGACTGTCGGCGATCGCCAGGCTCATGGTCGATGCCGGATTGATCGTTATTGTCGCGGCAATTTCGCCATTTGAAGCGGACAGGCAGGCGGCGCGGGCGCTGTTTTCCGAAAATGAATTCTTTGAGGTGTTCGTTGATACGCCGCTCGACGTTTGCGAGAGCCGGGATGCTAAAGGCCTGTACAAGAAGGCAAGGGCTGGGCTGATACCAAATTTCACGGGCGTCACCGCTCCCTATGATCGTCCGCAGTCTGCCGATCTTGTGCTGTTGGCTTCCCAGGCGCCCGGGGAACTTGCAAGCCTGGTAAAGGATCACTTGGCGAAGCTGGAGATTCTGTCGTAATCGGGGTCTTGAGGCATCGGTAGCGTGGTCGTTGGGGGGAGACATGTGTGGCATCACTGGATTCGTCGATGTCTCGCGGTCGCGGGGCGCTGACGAACTGGGACGGATCGCAGGCTTGATGGCCGATCAGATGGTCCACCGTGGACCAGACGATGACGGTTGTTTTGCCGATCCGGAGAGCGGCATTGCCCTCGGTTTTCGACGGCTCGCAATCATCGATCTGACGCCGGCCGGTCATCAGCCGATGCAATCGGCTTGCGGGCGTTGGGTGATCGTCTTCAACGGTGAAATCTACAATGCCGAGGACATGCGGCGGGACGTAGCACGGCCCGGGCTGAATTTCCGCGGCCATTCCGATACCGAAGTGCTGATCGAGAGTATCGCCAGAATTGGCGTCGAGCCCACGCTTTCGCTGGCAATCGGCATGTTTGCGCTTGTCGTCCATGATCGACAAACCCGCATGACGTGGTTCGCGCGCGACCGGCTTGGAAAAAAGCCGCTCTATATCGGACAGTTCGGACGAACTTGCATGTTCGGTTCCGAGTTGCGATCGCTGCGCGTCCATCCCGACTTCGAGGCTGAGCTCAATCCACAGGCGATCGCCGCATTCACCCGCTTCGGCTACATTCCGCATCCGCTGTCGATATACCGCAAGGTCCGTCAACTCGAGCCGGGCGGCTGGGCGCGGCTTGATGCCGAAGGCGAGTTGACGACGGGCTTCTACTGGCGTGTCGAGGATGTTGCCGCCGATGCCATGCGGACCGGAAGCTCCGCCACGGACGAAGACTCGATCGACGCGCTCGAGCGGTTGCTGTCCGACGCGGTCAAGCGGCGCATGGTTTCGGACGTTCCGCTTGGTGCATTCCTGTCGGGCGGGATCGATTCCTCGCTCGTCGTCGCGCTGATGCAGGCGCAGTCATCTGAGCCGGTCAACACATTCTCGATTGGTTTTGATGTCGACGGCTACGACGAGGCGCCGCACGCCCGGGCCGTGGCCGCACACCTTGGTACGCGGCATCGCGAATTCTATGTCTCTCCGGAAGAGGCGCTCGAGGTCGTGCCAAAACTGCCCGAGATCTACGACGAGCCTTTCGCCGACAGCTCGCAGATCCCGACATATATCGTGTCGAAACTTGCGCGCCAGCACGTTACCGTGGCGCTATCCGGCGATGGTGGTGACGAGAGTTTCGCCGGCTACGGCCGGTACGCGCAGGCGCAGGCCATGACGACGGCGCGTCCGATGCCGCCGCTCCTGAGGACTGCCGCCTCTGATGGTTTGAGGACGCTGCAATCAGGCGCATTCGCGCTGCTGCGAAGGGCGGGGATTGGAAATTGGGCCGCACGAGGCGAGACGTGGCTGGCGCGCCAGGACGCCATGACTTTCGAGCATCGTTACCTGCCGCTGGCGTCTCAAGGCAGGCCGCCTTCGGAGTTCCTGGTCAGCCCGGAGGAGCAGCTCGCGCCGATCTGGGGTGGGTCGCTGGCGCCGCAATATGCGGATCCCGTACAACGCGCCCAGATGATCGACTTCATGACTTATCTGCCCGACGACATCTTGACCAAGGTCGACCGTGCCAGCATGGCCGTCAGTCTCGAAATCCGTGCGCCGCTGCTTGACCATCGCGTCGTCGAAATGGCCTGGAGGCTGCCGCAGCACATGAAGGTCCGAGGCGCCGACGCAAAATGGGCGCTGCGCCAGGTGCTTTACAAACATGTCCCGCGCGGGATCATCGACCGGCCGAAGATGGGATTTGGCATTCCCATCGACCACTGGCTGCGCGGGCCGTTGCGCGACTGGGCGGAGGCGCTGATCGATGAAAGGCGGCTCGAGCAAGAGGGTATCTTCGCGGCCAAGGCAGTGCGCGCCATGTGGAGCCGCCATCTGTCGGGGGAAACCTGGGCATATCCGATCTGGTGCATTCTGATGTTCCAGGCCTGGCGCGAGCGATGGCTCTGACCGCATGCTGGGGACCGCACGTTTCATTCTGGCCGCTCTGGTCGTTCTCAATCACCTGTGGCTGCCCACGGCCAACCGAGTCGGCGCGCACATTGGCTGAGCAAGTTACTTTCGTTATCCTCGATGATAGTCTCGGCCGCGTGAGCGACGAGCGGATCGCCTGCGGCGATCGTAACAACCAAGGTGAGCTGGTGCGGTTATGGGTATAGGCCGACGGGTAATAACGCTTCTCCAGGGCGTCAAGGACAACGCAGCTCCTGCGGCTCCTGCACAAGTTCCGGATACCGTCCGGTCCGAAATAGATTATTTGCAGTTCGAGGTAAGCCGGTTGCGCTCGATCGTGCGTCACCTGGCGGCTGATCGCATCAACACATTTCCGATCGAACGCGACACAAGGGACAGCTTCGATTATCAATGGTCCGATACGCCTGACGGCGACTGGACCAAAAGCCGGCCTGAACTGAAGGAGCGCGAGCGGAATTCGGTTCGCTCGTTCAGCCGGTTGCCGGACGAATGGTTCCAGGGAAAACAAGCCCTCGATGCGGGTTGCGGATCCGGCCGGTGGTCCTGGGCTCTGGCATCACTCGGATGCGCGGTTACCGCCGTCGATCAATCAATGGCAGGCGTGCAACACACAAAGGCCGCGTGTTCCGAGTTCGCGAGCAAGGTAACGGTATTCCAGCACGATCTGACCAAACCTCTTCCCGTCGCTGATCGAAGCTTCGACCTGGTTTGGTCGTTCGGCGTTCTGCACCATACCGGTGATACCTATGGATCATTCCGCAACATTGCCCGGCTGGTCAAACCGGGCGGATACATCTTCCTGATGCTGTACGCGGAACCGAACTCGAACGATCCAGGTGGATTCGACTATTATGTCGAAGTCGAACGGCTGCGTCGCGCCACCGCCGGCATGGATCTGAAAGAGCGGTACGACTACATTGAAAAGGTCAAGGGCGCCGACGCCGGAGGCTGGTTCGATGCCGCTTCTCCGGGGATCAACGACACCTATCCGCTGCACGAGATCGAGACCTGGCTCTGGCAGGAGGGCTTTCGCGAGTTCGGGCGCGCCGATCATCCGAACCACCACATCGTTGCAAGGCTGTTGCAGCCAAAGTGAAGTCGTCACGCAGAGGTTGAGCCTGTCAAAAGGCTCCGGCACGGAATTGCGGCCGGACATCGGGGGCTATCAGGCGTTTTTCGACGCGGTGCGACGTCCATGAAGTCGATGTGACAATCGCCGTTGACCTCCATGGGGCCTCGGCCGCTGACCTTTCCTCCTGACAGATGAGATGGTATTGAGCGGAACGCTCGGGGATTCCATCCTGACGCGTTCATTGTTCCCGAACGTTTCACCAGACATCAGCCTGAAGATGGCACAGCCAGTCACACGACCTGACAAAGCGCGCGAGGAGCCCGCCCTGATCGCGGAGGAGCAGGCAATCCTCGATCGTATGTCGGAAGAGATCAGCCGGTTGCGTAGTGGGGCCGTGGTATTGGTGCTGACCGGTTCGGTCTCGGACGCTCTCTTCCAGCGCTTGCAGCAAGAGCCCCGTGTCACTCAGGTGATTTCGCAGACATCGCCGGGTATAAAAGACATCCGAAGACTGGGAGGCTCTGCGTTTCGGCTCCGAACAGCACTGATCTTCTGGTCCGAGGATTTCGCGGGATTGCGCTGGGCCGTCGCAGTATTGCGAAGCGGCGCGCTTCGGATCGTCAAGGTTTCTCGCCATCCACCGAAGTCGGAGTCAATATCCACGCTCCAGTTCATCGGTCGGGACGTTCGCGCTCGTCTCCGTCTTACGGACCGATTGTTGCAGCTGTTGGCGAAGAGCGGAAATGCCGGTGTTAGAAGGCTTGCTGAAAGAATCGTCGGCGCCCCGATTTCCCGACTGCAACTGTCGAGCTTTCCGGTCAATCGCATCCAGGCCGATGGTCCGATCGTCTATGCCTCCGGCTCACTTGGCGCGGGCGGCTCGGAACGGCAGCTTTCGCTGACTGCCAAGGGAATATCTTCCCGCACTCGCCGTCATGTCTCGATTGTTTGCCAGTCGCCGCTGACCGGCGGAAACCGATTCTTTGCAAGCGAACTCGAAGCCGCAGGCATCGTTGTCGAGGATCGGGTCAGCGTTCAGCAAAGGCTGAATCAGGGTGAATCCCTTGCAGGCTACGATCAGTCGATACGGTCCGCGTTTCGTCGAAATCCGCAGTTGGTGGATCTCATCCTGTTTTTCGCGAACAAGTTTTTGACGGAGCGTCCCGCGATCGTTCATGCGTGGCTGGACGAGCCGAATATCGCAGCTGGAATAGGGGCGGTGATAGCAGGTGTTCCGAAAATCGTGCTGGGCTGCAGGTCGTTGTCGCCGCTCCATTTCCAGTTCTTCCAACCGTATATGTGGCAGGCCTATCGCGAACTGGCGAAGCTTCCCCAGGTCACTATTCTCAACAACAGTGTCGCAGGCGCTCGCGACTACGCCAATTGGCTCCAGCTGCCGATTGCGCGCATCAAGGTGATACCGAACGGGCTGGATTTTTCGTCAGATGGCAAGTCTGCAGTGCCGGACGCCGGAAGCAGCCATTTGCGAGAGGGCAAAATTGTTGTCGGCACCGTGGGCCGCATTGCGGAGGAAAAGCGCCCATATCTCTGGCTTGAGATTGCAAGCCACATCCTGAAGAAGCGCCCGGATGTCCATTTCGTGTGGGCGGGCGATGGTCCGATGCGCAAAGACGTCGAGCGCCGCGCCGAGCAATTGGGGATCAGCGCGCATCTGTCGCTTCTGGGCCTTGTCAGCGACATCAGCACGGTATGGCCGTCGATGACGGTGTTTCTGTTGACGTCGCGCGTCGAAGGATTGCCCAACGTATCGATCGAGGCGCAGCATTTCGGCGTACCCGCTGTTGTCGCCGCGGTGGGAGGCTGTGCGGAAACCATCAATGAGGGCGTTACGGGAGCTTCCGTTGCGGGAGAGGACCCGCAGGCATTTGCCGAGGCCGTGCTGCGGTTTCTCGATAGCCCCGAGGCGCTCGCTCGAATCAAGTCTCTCGGCCCGGCCCTCGTTCAGGAAAAGTTCTCCGTCGAGCGAATGATCGCGGCAACCATGGGCGTCTATGAGCTCGAAGCTGGCACATCATGACTTCGAGCGTGGCCAATAGAACAAATCAGCCGCTATGTACGGAAGTGCACGGCGGCGGCATGCGCGGCTGCGGCGTGCGCTGAATTTCAGGAAATCACCCCTATGACAGCTCCTACCCTCTTGAGAATGCCCTTTCTGTTGTTGCGGGCGGCGATGTGGCTCGGCCTGGCAATGTCACTGGCTTACGTGCTCGCCAGCCTTGCGGCTCTTCTCAACGGCTACGCGCTTCCGACCGCAGCCATCTTTCATTGGGCAGATTGGCTCCGCGCCGCGGGCGAGCATGATCATTACGCGGCGCACTTCCTGCTGGTGATAGCCAGCCTGTGCGCCGTTGCAATCTGGCTATCCGTATTGATGGGGTCTCACTCGTACGAGCCGGAACTGCAATCCCTCGACAAATTCCTGAAGACCTGGGGATTGCCTCTTACCCTGTGCCTATTTGTATTCTCGATGAGCGGAACATGGGCGGGTTTGCCGCGTCCCGGCGATTTCAATAGTGCGAGCATTGGCGGCCTCATTCCATTCTCTGATGCAAACGGCTATTTCTCCGCCGCTCAGGATCAGGCGAGGGACGGTTATTGGAACGGCATGGCCCTGCGCAGGCCGTTTGCTGCGGCGTTCAGATCCGTGTTGATGACGGCGGCCGGGTTCTCCTATGCCCAGATGCTGATCATCCAGGTTGTCCTGGTCTCGGTCTCGGTCTGGATCGCGGCGCGATCCATTCTTGTCTGGCGCGGCCCGCTGGCATGTCTGGCCTTTGTCGCGCTCTCCTTGATGTTCAGCCGCTCTTTTCTGGCGACCACTCTCACCGAACCGCTTGGATTTGTCTGGAGTTTCCTCTCTGTCGCCTGTTTTGTGGAGTCGTTCGGACGTCGGTCACTGCAATTCGCGCTGCTGGGTTTGGCGTTGACGTTCATGGCTCTGATGACCCGAATGGGTGCGATGTTTCTGCTGCCCGCCGTGATGCTGTGGATCGTATGTTGCTTTGGCGATAGTTGGCGCAAGAAAGTCTATATTTTCGTGGCCGTGATCGGCATCGTTGGTGTCGGCCTGTCGGCCAATTTCGCTCTGCAAAAGCTTTATGGAAGGGGCGCCGATCTTTCGGGCAGCAACTTTGCTTATACGCTCTGCGGGCTTTCGATCGGACAGGACTGGTCGTCATGTCCCGTGCGCTATGCGGATGAAATGAAGCGGATAGACAATACCGAGAAAGCCCAAACCGATTTCCTGTATTCAAAAGGCATCGAAAATATTGCAAAGGACCCAGCAACGATTATTCGCCGACTGGCTGTAAGCGCTGAATTGTTTGCCCGCGCCGTTCCCCCGACGATCACTTACGGTTACCTGCGTGCGCCGGCGTCAAAATGGTTGCCGACCTCGATCTTCTTCGTGGTTTCCATAATCGGCCTGATCATTCTCGCCATCAATCGTCCCAGCGGCACGGAGGTGTTGTTCTGGGTTATGACCATGCTGGCGATTTTGGTATCCTCGGCGTTCGTGTATTACGACGACGGAATGAGGGTGATGACGGGAAGCTATCCATTGATAGCAGCGCTGACAGCCGCCGGACTTTTTTCCCGGCACATTCCGCCCGTGCACGAAATAGTTCGACCAGCGTGGCGGTGGTGGGGGAGCCTCGCCACCGCTCTGGTGCTCTTTATGTCGGTTCCCTGGTTCGCTCACCGCATTGCTCCGCCCGCCGCAGCGGCGACTGCGGTTCCGAATCAGCAATTGGTATTTGGAGGGAGGCGGGTGTCCGGCTTTCTTGTTGTTGCCGATGACCAGCCGTTGCCAAAGGAGGTGCCCAGCCTGCACTTGAGTGAGTTCGCCAAGATAGTCACGCTGAGCAATAATGAAATTTATCAGCCCCTTCTCAAAGATCGAACACCGCAGTTGCCTTTCGGCTTTATCGTTGCGCCGAGAATGGAGGCGGGAAGGACCAGCGACAACCAGTTCATCGTGCCGGCCCATGTCGTGCTGGATAAGAACGTTCAGGCGTGGAAATTCACCACGGCCGAATGGTCGAAGATTGAGGGGAACAGCATTTACTGGGTCCTTGTGACTGACGCGCAACCTGTAGATCTTCCTGCAAAATGAGACGCCGGCTCCGAGCGCTTTCGATTTGCGGAGTTCAGGACTTCGGATGAATGTGAAGCCGGATGCGGCCAAGGGTGACGTCATCTTCACCATTGGCACGTTGGAAGTCGGGGGCACCGAGTTGCATCTGGCATCGGTTGCGGCCGAGCTGGTGTCGCGAGGCTGGAACGTCTCGATCTACAGTCTGGCGGGTGAGGGGCCGCTGGCCCGGAGCCTCACCGAAAGTGGGGTGAATATCATTTGCCCGCCGATCAAGCGGGACGGCCGGCCGGCTCCGATGATCGTCCGTTTCATGAGGTTTTCGATCGTGTCCGGACACCTCTTTACAGTACTGGTGCGGAGACGGCCCGCGATCGTGCACTGCTTTCTTCCGATGGCCTATTTGACAACGGCGCCATTGGCATTTCTCGCCGGCATCCGAATCCGGGTCATGAGCCGCCGGAGCCTCAACCATTACCAGGGGAAATACCCCTTGCTGCGAGGTCTGGAGCGGCGTCTGCATGGCCACATGACTGCAATCCTGGGCAACTCGCGGCGCGTGCTCGGGGACCTTATGGAAGAAGGGGTCGATGAGCGGCGCCTCGGCCTCATCTACAATGGCGTCGATCTGAAGCGTGTTACTTCAAAAGCAGCTCGTAACGAGACGCGCGGCGCGCTGGGTATCTCGGCAGACGCTCTGGTCATGATCGTCGTCGCGAACTTGATACCCTACAAGGGGCATCTGGATCTGATCAGCGCGCTCGGCGGCGCCGCAGCTTTACTGCCCCGCGATTGGCAGCTTCTGATCGTCGGTCGAGACGACGGGGCAGGCGCCGCAATCGGATCGCTGGCTGTGGAGCTGGGAATCGGTGACCACATCAGGTTCCTGGGCTCGCGCAGCGATGTTCCGGACCTGATTGCCGCGAGCGATCTTGGTGTTCTGCCATCGCACGAAGAGGGATTTTCCAACGCGGTCATTGAACAGATGGCGGCAGGCCTATGCGTCGTCGCGACCGACGTAGGCGGAAATGCCGAGGCAATACTCGATCGCACGACCGGCGTGATCGTGCCGCCGCGAGATGTCGACGCATTGTCGCGAGCCATCGTGCAATTGGTCGGCGATCCAGCCTTGCGTTCCCGCTTCGGAAGCGCTGCACAGGCGCGCGTGCAGTCGAATTTCACCCTGGATGCTTGCGTTGCCGGATATGAGAGCCTTTATCGCGGGCTGCTCGGCGGCAAACGAGTTTGCGATATTGAAGAGGTGCGCGCGTCCGGCAACGCTGGCAGTGAGGTTTAACCCCAACGCTCGCGCCAGGCTTCGAACATCAATACATCCCACAGCAGATACGCCCAGTTGTTCTTTCTGGAAAGGTGCTGTTCCCAATACCGCCGCACCAAAGCCGTATCGAATAGGCCGGCTTCGCCAAGCCGTTTTTCCGATAGCAGGTTTTCCGCCCAGTCCCGGAGCGGACCGCGAAGCCAATCAGCCAGCGGCACGCCGAATCCCATCTTGGGCCGCTCAACGAGTTCGGCGGGAACGTGCCGATTGAGTACTTGCCGAAGCAGCCATTTGGTTTTTCCGTTCCTGATCTTGACCGAGCGGGGCATCCTCCAGGCGAGCTCCACCACGCGATGATCCAAGAGGGGGACGCGTGCTTCGAGGGCTACGGCCATGCTCGTGCGATCGACCTTTGTGAGGATGTCGTCGGGCAGATAGGTCGTCAGATCGAGCAGCTGCATCCGGTCGAGCAGGTTGGGGAAGTCGTGTTGAATCGTGTCGTCCTGCAGGACGCCGACCGTCTCTGAAACACCCGGCATCAGGGCGGCGGGATCCCAATGGCTCACCAACTGGCGATAAATTTGCGTGGAGTCGTCGACTTCAAGCAGGCTGGCAAGCTTGTGCAGGCTACGCCCGGGTTGGGCCGTCGGGCGATATCTTCGCACTATGGCGAAGATGTTGTCCCACTGGTCGGCGCCGACGGAAGCCAATCCCGAAGCTGCGCCCTTGCGCATGAAGCCGGGCAGAAGCGTCAGCTTTCGCCATATGTTCGAAGTCAGCTGATATCGGTTGTAACCTGCGAACAGTTCGTCGCCGCCGTCTCCGGATAGAGCGACCGTGACGTGTTTTCGCGTCATCGCCGACACCAGATAGGTTGGAATTTGCGACGAATCGGCGAATGGTTCGTCGAACATTTCTGCGAGCTTGGGCACGACATCCAGCGCTTCGCTCGAACTGACCATCAGTTCGGTGTGTTCGGTTCCAAGGTGTTTTGCGATCGCCGCGGCATAGGGCGCTTCGTTGAATTCCCTTTGTTCGAAGCCGATCGAGAACGTCTTCACCGGGCCTGAGTTCGTCGCCTTCATCAAGGCAACAACCAGAGATGAATCGATGCCGCCCGAGAGAAACGCGCCGAGCGGCACATCCGCCATCATGCGTTTTCCCACCGCATCGAGCAGCAGGGACTCGAGACGGTCGGTCAACTCTGTATCGTCTTCACGAAGCGGATTGCGAATGCCGTCGATGGCAATTTCGCGTGCATTCCAGAATTTCTCACTGCTGGGTTCGCCGTTCCACGGCAGCGTGAGAATCGTTCCGGGCTCGAGCTTGTGGACGCCCTGATAGATGGTATGCGGTGTTGGAATGTAATTGTGCCGCATGTAGGAAGCGACGGCCTCCGGCCTTATCCGCGGTGTCCATCCGCGGTATTCGCGCAGCGCTTTCAGTTCCGATGCGAACATGAAGACGCCGTCGATCTTCGCCCAGTAGACCGGTTTGATCCCGAGCCTGTCGCGGACCAGCGTCAGGGTGCGGTCCCTGCGGTCCCAGATTGCGATCGCGAACATCCCGATCAGCCGGCGTACTGTCCCGGTGATGCCGTATCGGGCAACCGATTCAACAATCACTTCGGTGTCGGAATGGCCGCGAAAACCCTGTCCGGAAGCCTCCAGTTCCCTTCGAATCTCGAGGTGGCTGTAGACTTCGCCATTGTAGCTGATGACGAAACGCCCATCGGCCGAATGCATGGGCTGGCGCCCGGCGGGCGACAAGTCGACGATGGCCAGGCGGCGGTGGACCAACGCGACCCCGGCATCATGGTCAAGCCAGACGTCGTGGCCGTCCGGCCCGCGATGCTCGAGGCTGCGATCCATCGAATCTGCGAGACCAGTGAGATCGTCCGGGGATATGCGCCGATTTGGGTCGATGATGCCAGCTATGCCACACATATCCCAGCCAGCACCATATTCCGTTGTTCGAAGCCGTTATTGCGGGGATTTGCGGCGAATTTCACCACTTCTTACCCAAAAATACCTTCTTGGCAAGCCAACGCAACCAGCGCATAAGGATGCGCCAAAAGCGGATATTTATAGCTCGAAATTCACGCTGGACGCGTGTCGGATAGCTGCGCCGCCAGGGGATATTCGAAAGTGCTCACGAAGCCATGACAGTCGTCGCAGGACCATCGCGCAAAGCCGCTATTCTAAATCATTCAGAGGCCTATGCACTTGCTCGCGCCACTTGGCGAGAGAAGGCCGATTTTTTTCATCGTGAAGACGAAAACTATCTGCGCTTCTTGATCCCGAAAGGTGCGCGCGTTCTGGAAATCGGATGCGGCACCGGCGATACGCTTGCAGGCCTCGAACCGTCGTTCGGTGTCGGCCTGGATTTCAGCCCGGCGATGGTTGAACAGGCGCGCAAGCTTCATCCCGGTCTGACATTTCTGGTTGGCGATGCCGAAGATCCGGAGGTGATTGCGTCTCTTCCCGGGCCGTTCGATTTCATCGTTGTGCTGGATACGATCGGATCACTCGACGACGTTCAGGCGTTTTTCGAGCGGCTGCATCCATTGTGCACGCGCGAGACGCGGCTGGTCGTCGGTTACTTTTCGCATCTGTGGATGCCGTTGCTGAAGCTGGCTGAATTCGCCGGGGGGCGCATGCCCCACCCGCCACAGAACGTCCTGTCGCCGGCAGACGTTCAGGCGTTGGCCGGTCTAGGCAGCTTTGACGCCGTCAAAACTGAACAGCGCATGATCGTCCCCATGTCGCTGTTTGGAATCGGACGTCTCATCAACCGCTTCATCAGCATTCTTCCGGTGTTTCGTTGGTTCGCGTTACGTCATTACGTGGTCTGCCGTTCGCTGTTGAAACCCGACGATACGTTGCGCTCTGCCACAGTCGTCATTCCGGCCCGCAACGAGCGCGGCAACATCGAGCCCGCCGTCCAGCGCATCCCGCAGTTTTGCGAGGATCTGGAGATCATCTTCATTGAAGGTCACAGCAAGGACGGCACCTTTGAGGAAATGCAGCGGGTCAAGGCTGCTTATCCGGACAAAGACATCAAGACCATGGTCCAGCCGGGCAAAGGCAAGGCCGACGCCGTGTTCACGGCCTACGATGTTGCGCGCGGCGATGTCTTGATCATCCTCGACGCCGATCTTACGGTGCCGCCAGAGCAGCTCCCGAAATTCTGGGATGCGATTCAGTCCGGCAAAGGTGAATTCATCAACGGATCGCGCCTCGTCTATCCGCTGGAAGATGACGCCATGCGGTTCCTGAACCTGATCGCCAACAAGAGTTTTTCGTATCTGTTTTCGTGGTTGCTCAACCAGCGCTATACCGACACGCTCTGCGGCACCAAGGTAATGCGGCGAACCGACTATTATCGCCTGCGCGAGGGTAAAGCGTATTTCGGAGATTTCGATCCGTTCGGAGATTTCGATCTGATTTTTGGTGCCTCGAAACTAAACCTGAAGTCGGTCGATCTGCCGATCCGGTATGCCGCGAGATCGTATGGTGAAACGCAGATATCGCGCTTCCGCCACGGCGTGTTGCTCCTGAAGATGGTCGTGTTTGCCTTCTTCAAGATCAAGGCGATCTGATCATTCATTTGGTGGTTGATTGATGTCCAGTACCATCCAGAGCGACCCTCACGCTTCCTATCGCAGCGTTTGGTCCCAAAAGCCGATCCTGCGATTGGTCTACGAGGACTACTACCGCCGGATTGCCGCGGCCTGCGTGGCCGGAGAAACCATCGAGATCGGCGGGGGGATCGGGCAACTCAAGAACTTCATTCCCGCGGCCATATCTTCGGACATCCAGCATTCCCCGATGGTCGACGTGGTCGCGGATGCGCAGAATTTGCCATTTGGTTCCGGCGCCATCAGCAACATCGTCATGCTCGACGTGCTGCATCATATCGAGTTCCCGGTTCTGTTCTTCCGGGAGGCCGAGCGTGTTTTGCGCGCTGGCGGCCGTTGCGTGATGATCGAGCCGGCGATCACCCCCGGAAGTACGGTTTTCTACCGGTTGATTCATCCCGAGCCGGTACGAATGAGGGCAACTCCTTTTGTCGAAGGTTTGCCGAACCCCGAGCGTGATCCCTACGATTCCAATCAAGCGATCCCGACGCTGCTGGCGACGCGCGACCGTCTTCAATTCGAGAGGCTCTTTCCAAATCTCGAATTCGTCGAGGTGTCCTGGTTCTCTTTCTGGGTCTATCCGCTTTCCGGCGGGTTCAAGCGCTGGACACTGATGCCGGAGTCTTTGGGGCGGCGGGTGCTGGCGTTCGAGAAGCGCATCGAGTCTGCGCTCGGTCGCATGCTCGGGTTTCGAACCATGATCGTGCTGCAGAAAAAATCTGCCTGACCATCGTCCAGCGGATCCAATTGCGGCGCCCTCAGCCTGCCTCTGGAAGCGCGTCGGGAGTCTTTGCAGCTTTCTCCGCGCTGAAGATCCAGACCAGTCCGCCAATCGCGCCTACGACGAAGGAGGATGCGCCGAAAAGCAGCGACACCATGGTGCCATCTGTCTGCACCAGGCCGGCGTAGCCGAAGGCGACCATCATGGTCGCCTCCCGCACACCCCAGCCGGCAATCGAAATCGGCAGCATCGTGACCAGCATGATCGGTGGTATGAGGAGGAACACCTGGCTGAAGTCAGCGGGCGCAGAGATCGCGCGCACGACACACCATGCGATCACGACGGTCAGGATGTGCACGCACAGCGAAAGGACTGCAATTCTGGGTCCGCTGTGACGGTCGAAGAGGGTTCGATTTGCAATCAGTGAGCAGGCGTGGATGTGGTGTGTTGGCCACCACGTCCGCAGCCACTTCCACGGCAGGCGCCCCAGGAGCAGGAAGCCCAGACCGCCCGAGATGGCGGCTAGATCAATCAGCACAAGAGCAAGGCGTCCCCGCGAATCCCCGATCAGCTGATAACTCCAGGGGAGGCTGACAATCACGACGATCGCGAGCGCGATGAGTCCGATTGCGCGGTCGACCAGCACCGAATAGGTGGCAGCTCGCCAACCTGCGCCGGTACGGTTGACCAGCCAAAGACGCAGGGCGTCTCCGCCGATGGTTGACGGAAGCGTTTGGTTGAAGAAAGTTCCGATCATGTTGAACTTGAAGGCTTGCGTTGCACGCAACGGAGCCCCGCAGGGACCGGAAATTTCCCGCCATCTCAAAGCGCCACAGAAAACCTGGACGATGGTCACCAGCACCGAAAGTCCCATCCAGCCCAAAATCCAGGCAGGACTGCTTTCGCTGAGGCGGGACTGGATCGCGGCAAAATTCACGCCGCGGAGCGCCAAATAGAGCAGAGCGCCGGACACCAGAATACGAGCAGCAAGAACCAGAAATCCGCGCATTCCGAGCCGTCGAGTTGGAGTGAAAGACGCCCTGCGCGCCGACCGCTATTTACCAGAAAGTGAAGGGTTATCTAGCCCTGTTATGGGTTTACGGCCGAATAGGCAATACGGACCTTTTCGGCTATTGCTGAAGGCGCAGCACTGCGGGTAAACAGGCCCCGTCGTGGGGTATGACGCAGCTGGAAAACCATAAGTGACACATAGGCGTAGCATAGCAGTTATCGGCTTGGGATATGTGGGACTGCCTGTTGCCGTCTCTTTTGCGCGGGCGGGTGTTCCGGTTGTGGGTTTCGACGTGGACCGTACCCGAGTTTCCGAGTTGCAGGCTGGCCATGATCGCACCCGGGAGGTCGAAGCCGATGACCTCCGACATGGTTCGCTGGCCTTCAGCCACGAACTCGCGGACATCAGGAACTCTGACTTCTTTATCGTGACCGTACCGACACCGATCGACGATGCGCACAAACCGGACCTTGGTGCGATGATTTCCGCATCGCGTTCGATCGGAAGCGTACTCAAGAAGAATGATATCGTCGTCTACGAATCGACGGTCTATCCCGGTGCGGTGGAAGAAGATTGCATTCCCGTTCTGGAGCAGGCGTCATCCCTCAAGGCGGGTGTGGATTTTACGGTCGGCTATTCGCCGGAGCGCATCAATCCAGGCGACAAGGAACATCGCTTCGAAACAATCATGAAGGTCGTCTCGGCGCAGGACGACAAAACGCTGGATATCGTTGCGGACGTCTACGGGTCGGTTGTGACGGCCGGTATCCACCGTGCCCCGTCCATCAAAGTGGCCGAAGCCGCGAAGGTGATCGAGAATACCCAGCGCGACCTCAACATCGCTTTCATGAATGAACTTTCACTGATCTTCCAATCCCTCGGAATCGACACCGGCGACGTGTTGGCGGCCGCGCGGACGAAATGGAATTTCATGCCGTTTCAGCCGGGGCTGGTTGGCGGCCACTGCATCGGGGTCGATCCCTATTATCTGACCCATCGGGCCGAAAAGGCAGGTTACCATCCGGAAGTCATTCTTGCCGGGCGCCGGATCAATGATGGAATGGGGCAGCGCATCGCGCGCGAATGTATTCGCGGGCTGCTGCGCCGAAAGGGCAAGGCCGGAATCGTCACGGTGCTCGGTCTGACCTTCAAGGAAAACGTTCCGGACACGCGCAACTCTCGTGTGATCGATATTATCCGCGAACTGGAATCGTTCGGTCTGACCGTTCAGGTTCATGACCCGATGGCGGACGCCGCGGACGCTCGCCACGAATACGGTGTAACGCTGGTAGATATCGATGCTCTTCGGCCGGCTGATGCCGTCATATTGGCGGTGGCGCATGATCTCTATACTGACGACGGAGGTTGGCCGCTGATTCAGAAATTGTTGAACGACGGCGCGGGATTGGTTCTCGACGTCAAGACCAGGCTCGACCGCGGCTCGCAGCCTGCCGGGATCGAGTTGTGGCGGCTCTAGGAATAAGGTCGGGAGATAGATGTCGGATACGATACTAGTCACCGGAGCCGCGGGCTTCATTGGCTTTCACGTGGTGCAGCGCCTGCTGGCGGCTGGCCGCAAGGTTGTTGGTCTCGATATCGTCAACAGCTACTACGATCCGAGGCTGAAGGAAGCGCGTCTCGAAATTCTCAAGCGCGATCCTAATTTCGCTTTTGAGAAGCTCGACCTGGCTGATCGCGCGGCGATCAAATCGCTGTTTGCGCAGCACCGCTTTCCTACGGTGATCCACCTCGCGGCACAGGCGGGCGTTCGTTATTCACTCGAAAATCCGCACGCCTATATCGATGCGAACATCGAAGGCTTTATCAATGTGCTTGAAGGTTGCCGGCATAATGGATGCGGGCATCTCCTGTTCGCCTCGTCGTCATCGGTCTACGGCGCCAATACCAAATTGCCGTTCTCGGTAAACGACAATGTCGATCATCCCATCAGCCTCTATGCCGCGTCGAAAAAGGCCAATGAGCTGATGGCCCACACCTACAGCCATCTTTATCGCGTTCCGGCCACCGGCTTGCGATTTTTCACGGTCTACGGTCCGTGGGGGCGTCCGGACATGGCGATGTTCATTTTCGCAAAAGCGATCCTGAGCGGGACGCCGATCAAGCTGTTCAATCACGGCAAGATGCGCCGTGATTTCACCTTTGTTGAGGATGTTAGTGAGGCGATCGTTCGCTTGGTGGACCGGCCACCTCAAGGTAACCCGGACTGGTCCGGCGACCGGCCCGATCCTTCGAGCAGCGCGGCGCCGTGGAAGATCTACAACATTGGCAACAACAATCCTGAAGATCTCATGCATGTGATCTCGGTTCTGGAGAAAGAGTTTGGACGGACGGCCACCAAGGAGATGTTGCCCATGCAACCGGGTGACG
Source organism: Bradyrhizobium sp. AUGA SZCCT0182 (assembly GCF_018130185.1). NCBI lineage: Bacteria > Pseudomonadati > Pseudomonadota > Alphaproteobacteria > Hyphomicrobiales > Nitrobacteraceae > Bradyrhizobium > Bradyrhizobium sp. AUGA SZCCT0182. Next base: position 55,099 of record NZ_JAFCLY010000036.1, read on the forward strand.
TGCCGGCGACATACGCCGACGTCGAAGACCTGGCGCGCGATATCGGCTTCCGTCCTGCGACCAGGATTGAAGATGGTATTATGCGATTTGCCAGATGGTATCGTGAATATCACAAGATTTAGCGGCAGGGCTTAAATGAACAAGCGCATCATTCCATTGATCATGTGCGGCGGCGCCGGGACCCGGCTGTGGCCGGCCTCGCGCGAGGTCCATCCGAAGCAGTTCCTGCCCTTGTTCGGGGCACGTTCGACGTTTCAGGATACGCTGATCCGGGTATCGGACGCGGCGCTGTTCGAGCGTCCTGTCATCATCACCAACAATGCCTATCGCTTCATGGTGCTCGAGCAATTGGCGGAGATCGGCCTTGAAGCCGACGTGCTGCTGGAGCCGATGCGGCGCGATTCCGGGCCTGCGATCGCGGCCGGCGCCGCCTTCGCGCAAACGCGTGACAAGGATGCGATCGTTCTGGCGCTGGCGGCCGATCACGTGGTGCGCGATACCGCAGCCTTCGTCGCCGCCTGCCGCGAGGGGCTTAACGCTGCGCAAGCCGGGCACATCGTGACCTTCGGCGTCCAGCCCGAGCGTCCTGCCACCGAATATGGCTACATCAGCCCGGGCGATGTCATCTCGGGGCAAGTTCGCGCGGTCGCAAAATTCGTCGAGAAGCCTGACGCGGAAACGGCGGCGGGCTATGTCAAATCGGGCTATCTCTGGAACAGCGGCAACTTCATGTTCCGCGCCGCGGTGCTGCTCGACGAATACCGCAAGGTCGATAGCGCCAGCGTTCAGGCCGTCGCCGATTCCGTCGCCAACGCCGGCAGCGACCTCGGCTTCATCAAGCTCGATACCGATACGTTCGCTTCCGCCAAGTCGATCTCGATCGACTACGCGGTGATGGAGAAGACCTCGCGTACCGCCGTGGTGCCGGTCGCCTGCGGCTGGTCCGATGTCGGCTCCTGGCATGCGGTGTGGGAATTGTCCGACAAGGACGGGCAGGGCAACGCCGCGCGCGGCGCTGCCGTGTTCGAGGATTCGCGCAATTGCAACGTGACGACCGACCGCGCGCTGGTCGCGCTCGAAGGCGTCGATGACCTCGTGGTGGTCGCAACGCAGGACGCGGTGCTGGTATCCAGGCAAAAGGACGCCAACGGGCTGAAGCGGCTGGTCGCGACATTGAAGAATGTGGCGCCGCAGGTGACCGAAGATCACATCAAGGTGCACCGGCCCTGGGGCTCCTATCAGTCGGTCGACAACGGCGAGCGTCACCAGGTCAAGCGCATCATCGTCAAGCCGGGCGGCCGGCTCTCGCTGCAGAAGCACCATCACCGTTCCGAGCACTGGATCGTGGTACGGGGCGCCGCCCGCGTCACCGTCAACGAACTGGTCAAGACCGTGCACGAAAACGAATCGATCTACATCCCGATCGGCGCGGTGCACCGGCTGGAAAATCCCGGCAAGATCCAGCTCGAACTGATCGAGGTCCAGACCGGCAGCTATTTCGGCGAGGACGACATCATCCGCATTGAAGATGATTATCAGCGCACGTGAGCCATCTCGGTTCTGATTGAATCAGAACCGAAGCTAAGCTTGCTATTCGCTCGAAGACGCCGAATACGGGACTCAGGTGCGGGACTACTGAACGTCCCGCACGACACGAAAACCGTTGGCGAAATAGCGCACGTCGAGATCGTACCGGTAGCGCGCCGCCGAGGTGACCGTATTGGCCTTGTTGGCGAACGATCCGCCGCGCAGCACGCGCTGGCGGCATTGTCCTTGCGTCCAGGCGGAGCCGTCCTTGGGCGCATTCTTGTAATTGTCGTTCCAGCAATCCTCGACCCATTCGTAGACGTTTCCGGATGTGTCGTAGAGCCCGAAGCCGTTCGGCCGGTAGGATCCGGTCCGCATCGTCCGGCGCAGCGAGTCGCCGCAATTGTCGCAATTGGCGTTCGACTTGCCGACCTCTTTGCCCCACCAGTAGGTGGTCGTGGTGCCGGCGCGCGCCGCATATTCCCACTCGGCCTCGCTCGGCAGGCGGTAGTTGCGGCCGGTCTTCTGCGTCAGCCACAGAACAAACGCCTTGGCGTCCTCCCAGCTCACGTCGATGACCGGCTGATCGCCGCGACCCCAGCCGCGATCGTCCGGCCGGTGCCTGCATTTGCCGTCGGAGACGCACGCATCCCACTCGGCGAAACTGGTTTCGCGCCGTTCGATCGCGAAGTTCTTGGCGATGGTGACCCGGTGCGGCGGCCCCTCGTACGGGCTGTCCTTGCCGCCCATGTCAAACTCGCCTGATGGCACCACCACCATTTCCGGGCAATCCGGACAATCTCGGAACAGCTCGCCGGGCTCGGGCGCCGCGGCCGACTGGGCGGCGGCCGGTCCGGCCGCGAGCAGAAATATCAAAAAAGCAAAAAATCTGAACATCCTACCCTCGGCCTCAATTGCGCCGGTCGTCCTGCGCGCCGCCCGTGGTCCATCGTGCCCGCAACACTCCATAAAATCAAAAGTCGCAGTGTCGCTATCGTCAGTTAGTTTGATGGTAATATAATACTCCCGTTTGCCTCATCCCATCATCAAATCGATGAGAGCTTGTGCGCAGGCTGTGGTCCGCCCGCGGCAGGGGACGATATTCAATGGCTTAAATCCAGTGTACTATTTCACAGACGCATTTCAGTTCTTGAGTTATTTGAGCTTTTGGCAGCCGCCTGTCGTGATTTTAGGAGGTGTGTGTGTTCTCGAAAGTATCGACCGGAATTGCTGTTTCGCTTTTTATGCTGGCAGGAACGATCGGAACGAGCCACGGACAGCAAAAGCCGGTTGGCGGGCCCAATCCCTCGCCCCCCGGAGCGGCCGTTTACTTCGTTGGTCTAAAGGATGGTCAGACCGTTCCGACCACCTTCACCGTGAATTTCGGCCTCAAGGGCATGGGCGTCGCGCCCGCCGGCTCCGACAAGGCGAACGCCGGACACCACCATTTGCTGATCGACACCGAGCTGCCGCCGCTGGATCAGCCGATACCGAGCGACTTCAATCATCTGCATTTTGGCGCGGGGCAGACCGAGGCCGAAGTGACCTTGCCGGAAGGCGAGCACACGCTGCAGCTGGTGCTGGGCGACAAGGACCACATCCCCAATACGATTCCGCTGATCTCCGAGCGGATCAAGATTCGCGTGGTTGCCGCCTCCCAGGTGCCTGCGGCGTCGGCATCTGCGGCGGCGCCGGCAACGACCGCCCCCGCCAGCACGGGCCGCAAGAAATCGCCGGAAGGCGCCAAGGTATATTTCGTCTTTCCGAAGAATCGCGGCTATGTCACGCCGACGCCGGTCATCCGTTTCGGCCTGATCGGCATGGGCGTTGCACCCGCCGGCTTCGAGAAGGTCAACACCGGTCACCACCATCTGCTGATCGATACCGACGTGCCCAACCTCGATTTGCCGATTCCCGCCGACTTCAATCATCTGCATTTCGGCGCCGGCCAGACCGAAGCCAAGATCACGCTGCCGCTCGGCAAGCATACCCTGCGATTGCTGCTGGCGGACGAGCTCCACATCCCGCACGATCCGCCGTTGCTGTCGGAACCGATCACGGTCACGGTCACCGCCAGCGGCCGTCCGCCTGCAAAGAAGAAGTATCGCAAATATCGTCGCTATTACTAAAGGGGGGCAGTTCCGGAGCCTGATATGAGCACACGTCGTCCGATCTGGATTGCAGCTCTGTATAGTCTCGTGCTGCTGACCTGTTCGATCAGCGTTGCGAAGGCTGACCGGCGCGTTGCGCTGGTTGTAGGCAACTCGAACTACAGCAATGCGAGCCTGTTCCTGGCCAATCCGAAGAACGACGCCACGGACGTTGCCGCGGCACTCCGCGGGGTCGGTTTCGAAGTCTTGCAAGCGATCGACGCCAACAAGCGCGATCTCGACCTGAACATGGCCAAATTCGCCAGGCTGGCGACCGACGCCGACGCTGCGCTGTTCTATTACGCCGGTCATGCCGTCCAGTATCAGGGCCGCAACTTCCTGATGCCGACCGATGCCGAAGTCGAGGACGAGATCAGCTTCCGTTACCAGATGACGCCGCTCGACGACGTGCGCGCCGCGCTCGACCGCGGCGACGGCGTCAAGATCGTGATCCTCGATGCGTGCCGCAACAATCCGATCGTCAACGCGCTTCGCCGCAAGAAGAAGTCCGGCGACAGCCGCGCCATCGATGCCGTGCGCGGCGGGCTCGCCAAGATCGACAAGGCCCAGGGCATGGTGGTGGCCTATTCCACCGCGGCGGATGAAGTCGCCGCCGACGGCGACGGCCGCAACAGCCCGTTCACCAGCGCCTTCCTGAAGCGGCTCAAGGAGCCCGGCCTCGAAATCGAACAATTGTTCCGCCGCGTCGCCGCCGACGTCAACGCCCAGACCGGCGGCCGTCAGCGCCCGGAAACCTACGTGTCGCTGCTGAGCAATTACTACCTCAACCAGACCGACCGGATCGCGTTCGACAAGATCAAGGACTCGCCTGATCCCGCCGTGCTGCAGGACTTCATCGCCAAGTTCTCGACGTCGAGCTACGTGCCGGAGGCGCAAAACCGCATCCAGCGCATCGAGGCCGCTATACGCGAACGCCAGAACCAGGAGGCCCGGCAGCGCGAAGCAGCAAGGCTTGCGGAAGAACAGCGCAAGGCCGAACGCGAAGCGGCGCTGCGCAAACTGGCCGAGCAGGAAGAGGCGCTGCGCAAGCAGGAGACCCTTCGCGCGCAGGCGGCAGCTGAAAAAGTCCGCAAGGAGCGCGAGGCCGCCCAGGCGCAGGAAGAGCAGCGCTTGCGGCTCGTGGCCGAGAAGGAGCGCAAGGAGCGGGAAGCTGCAAAGGCCCAGGAAGAGCAACGTGTGAAGCTCGCGGCCGAGCGGGAGCGCAAGCTGCGTGAAGAAGCGCTGCAATTGCTGGCCGAGCAGGCGCGGACCAAAATCGCCGCGATCGATCGGAAGGAGCCGACCAGTCCGTCGCTTGCCGGCATATCGACCGACATCCGGACGCTGCCGCCGCCGACTGAGGCCGCGCCGACGCCTGCCGATCCCTGTGATCGCGACGGGGCCATGCTGGCGCAGTTGCGCAGCAACCCGTCGATCGAGGCCGTCACCGAATTGGAGCGGAGCCTGAGCTGCGAGAAATTGCGTGCCCAGATACTGCGATTGCGCGAAAGCCTCTCGGCGGTCGCCAATGCGGCGCCGGCCATCGCCGCCCAGATCAAGCCTGTCGTTGAAAAAATTGCCCCGCCGCCGGCCTTGGTTATTGCGCCACCGCCGCCGCCTCCGGCTGCGCCGAAACAGGAAGCTGCCCCGAAGCCGCCGGAGCCGCAGAAGGTTGCCGTTGCGACTGTCGCACCGGCACCCGAATGCAAAAAGGACGAAGCCAGGCTTGCCAAGATCCGCGCCAATCCCTCGCACGCCGATCTGGCCGCGCTCGAGCGTGACCTCGGCTGCGAGCGGTTGCGCCCGCAAATCGTGCGCTTGCGCGAGAGCCTGCCCAAGGAAATTGCCAAGGAAATTGCCAAGGAAACTGCGAAGGAAACTGCGAAGGACGCGCCGCAGCCGGATCAGCCGTCGGCCGCGGCCAATGCGCCAACCCTTCAATCCGCTCAGTCCGCGCCATCAGGGGCGAAGCCGGCGCAACCCGCGCCGATTGTTCAGGTCCGAAGCTGTGACGAGGAGAGGGCCACCTTGGCCAAGCTGCGCGCCAGCCAGTCACGCGAGGATGTGGTTCGATTCGAGCGCGAACTGGCCTGCGAGCAGTTGCGGCCTCAGGTCATCCGGCTGCGGGAAAGCCTGTCCGGCGGTTAGTCAGGATGGGCTCTCACAGCCCCCGGCCAAGCACTTAATTCCTCCATATTGCGGTGGCCTAAGCCCCCTATGAGTCCTGCCAGATCGCTTCTCCAAGTGCCTCCTGGGCTGTAACTCTTTGAATCAAAACGTGTCCGGATAGCGGGGATGGCGTTCGCCACATTTGTGGCGGCGTGCTAGAGAACCGCCGGGGACTGGCGAAAAGTCTGTTGGGGTCGACGATATGGGTTTTAAAGGGTCCGGATCGGACGCGAAGAGCGGCGCCGCGCGTGAACTGCGCGTTGGCGTGATCGGTGCCGGTGTGATGGGCAGCAACCATGCCCGCGTGCTGGCGGGGCTGCCGGGCGTCACGCTGGTCGGCATCGTCGACCCGCTGCCGGAACACCGCGCGCGCGCCACCGAACTCGCAGGCTGCCGCGCTTTCGAGGGCCTCGAAGAATTGCTGGCCGAGGGCGTCGATGCGGTCACGATCGCGGCTCCGACCCATCTGCATCATGAGGTCGCGCTCGCCTGCATCGCGCGCAACATCCATATCCTGGTCGAGAAGCCGATCGCGCCGACCGTGCAGGAAGGGCGCGATATCGTCGACGCCGCGCAGCGCGCCGGTGTCACGCTGATGGTCGGCCATGTCGAGCGCTTCAATCCGGCGGTCGCGGCGATCAAGCAGGCGATCTCCGGCGAGGACATCCTTTCCATCGGCATCACAAGGGTCGGGCCGTTTCCGCCGCGGATGTCGAATGTCGGCGTCGTCATCGATCTGGCCGTGCACGATATCGACCTGATCCGCTGGTTCACCGAATCCGACATCGTCGAAGTGCAGCCGCAGCTCTCCAGCGCGATCGCCGAGCGCGAGGACATCGCGCTGCTGCAGTTCCGCACCGCCTCGGGTGTGCTCGCCCATATCAACACCAACTGGCTGACGCCATTCAAGGCGCGCAACGTCACGGTCGCGACCCGCGGCAAATATGTGATGGGCGACCTCTTGACGCGTCAGGTGACGGAGTGCTTCGGCTTCAAGCCCGACGGCAGCTATTCGATGCGTCATCTGCCGGTCGGCCATGACGAGCCGCTGCGCGCCGAATTGATCGCGTTCCTCGATGCCGTCAGGTCAGGCAATGTGCCGGCGGTTACCGGCGACGAGGGCGTGGCCAGCCTCGAAATCGCGATCCGCTGCCTCGAAGCGCCGGCCCGGCCCGCGGCTTCCTCCGCGCGCAAGGGTCCACGCCGCGTCGCCGGCTGATTACCGTCCATCTCATTCGTAGCAAGGCTCCATGAACCAGCACATGCGTCCAGAACCCATTCCCCTGATCGATATCGCCGCGCAGCGCCGCCGGCTTGGCAAGTCGATCGATGACGCCGTTTCCCGAGTGCTCAACCACTGCCAGTTCATCAACGGTCCGGAAGTGACCGCGCTCGAGACGGCGCTGGCGGCATTCAGCGGCGCCAAACATGTCGTGAGCTGCGCCAGCGGCACCGATGCGCTGCTGATGGTGCTGATGGCCAGGAATGTCGGCCCCGGCGATGCCGTGCTGTGTCCGTCGTTCACGTTCTGCGCGACCGGTGAAGCCGTGGCGCTGACGGGCGCTACGCCGGTTTTTGTCGATGTCGATGAAGCGACCTTCAACGTGGATCCCGCCTCGCTCAAGCGCGGCATCGCGACCGCCCGGCAGCGCGGGCTGAAGCCCCGCGCGGTGATCGTGGTCGATTTGTTCGGGCAGAGCGCCGACCACGACGCCATCGGCGCGGTCACGGAGGCCGAGGGGCTGTTCGTGCTTGACGATGCCGCGCAGGGCTTTGGCGCCAGCTACAAGGGCCGCAAGCTCGGCACCTTCGGGCTCGCCACCGCGACCAGCTTCTTCCCGGCCAAGCCGCTCGGCTGCTACGGCGATGGCGGCGCGATCTTCACCGACGATGACGAGCTTGCCAACACGCTGCGCAGCATCCGCGTGCACGGCCAGGGTGCTGACAAATACGACAATGTCCGCCTCGGCCTCACCGGACGTCTCGACACCATGCAGGCGGCGGTCCTGATCGAGAAGCTGAAGATCTTCGACGACGAGATCGCGGCGCGCAACAAGATCGCGGATCGCTATGCGCGCGGCCTCGGCAATGTCGTGACCGTGCCGCGGCTCGCCTCCGGCTGCACCTCGGTGTGGGCGCAGTACACCATCCGCCTGCCCAAGGGCACCGACCGCGATGGGTTTGCCGCGGCGCTGATGGCGCAGGGCATTCCGACCGCGGTCTACTACACCAAATCGATGCATCAGCAGACCGCGTATCGCAATTACCCGGTCGCGGAAGGCGGCCTGCCGGTGAGCGAAAGCCTTTCGGAGGACGTCATCAGCCTGCCGATGCACGCCTATCTCGACGAGGCGACGCAGGATCGCGTCATCCAGGCGGTGCGGGGCGCGCTTTCTTCCTGATTTCGGCATCGCGTTTTCGAAGAAAACGCGTCAAACAACCGATAGCGTTTACGTGAAGAAGACGCGTCAATACAAATATAGCTCTCGGTTCTGATGCAATCAGAACCGAATATGCGCTAGAAGCTAGCCCATGCTTGGGCGCATCTTCACCGTCGGCGGCTATACGCTTCTTTCGCGCGTGACCGGTTTTGCGCGCGACATCATGCTCGCGGCGATCCTCGGTGCCGGGCCGGTCGCGGACGCGTTCTTCGTGGCGCTGCGGTTGCCCAATCATTTTCGCGCCATCTTCGCCGAAGGCGCCTTCAACGCCGCGTTCGTGCCGGCCTATGCCCACCTTCATGGGCAGAACCAGAGCTCGGCAAAATTGTTCGCCGATCGCATCTTCACGCTGTTGTTCGGCGCCCAGGTCGTGCTGCTCGTGGTGGCGTGGCTGTTCATGCCGCAGGTGATCGGCCTCCTGGCGCCGGGATTCTCCGACGATCCGGCGCGCGGCGAACTTGCGATTGCGCTGACGCGGATCACCTTTCCATATCTCCTGCTGATCACCCTGGTGACGCTTTACGGCGGCATGCTCAACGTCATGCATCGCTTTGCGAGCGCTGCGGCGGCCCCGATCTTTCTCAATCTGTCGATGATGGCGACATTGGCGCTGGCCGCGTTCTTTCCGGGCGCCGGCTATGCCGCCGCATGGGGCGTCCTGATCGCCGGCATCCTCGAATTCCTGCTGCTCGCGGGTGATGCGGCGAAGAACGGCATCCTGCCGAAGTTCAGCATGCCCAGGCTCGATAACGATGTCCGCGCCTTCTTTCGCGCGCTGGGGCCGGCGACCATCGGCTCGATGGGAACGCAGGTGGCGCTGTTCGCCGACACCATCATCGCGACGTTTCTCGCCGCCGGCGCGCTGTCGGCGCTGTATTACGCCGACCGCCTCAACCAGTTGCCGATCGGCGTGATCGGGATCGCGATCGGCACGGTGCTGCTGCCGGAAATGTCGCGGCGGTTGACGGCGCAGGACCATGCCGGCGCCGCCAAGGCGCAGCGGCGGGCGTTCAATTTCACGCTTTTGTTTTCGATACCGTTCGTCGCCGCGTTCCTCACGGTGCCTGACGTGATCATGCGCGCCATGTTTGCGCGCGGCGCGTTCTCGAAGGCGGACGCCGCGGCCGCGGGCGCGACACTGGCGGCCTATGCCGTCGGGCTCATTCCCTTCGTGATGATCCGCAGCGCGGTCGCCACCTTCTATGCCCGCAAGGACACGGCGACGCCGGTCAAGGCGGCGCTGACCGGCGTTGCCGTCAACGTCGCCCTGAAAATCGCGCTGATGGGGACGCTCGCCCAGATCGGCCTCGCGCTCGCCACTGCGATCGGCGCCTGGGTCAATCTGCTGCTGGTACTCGGTTTTGCAGTGCGAAGAGGATTCCTCGAACTGGACCGGGAATGGCTCAGATCGCTCGTCAAGTTCGCGGTTTCCGGCATCGTGCTTGCTATAGCGCTTTGGCTGACCGCGCGGTTCGCGAATCTTTATTTCGCATCGATGCCCGCTTTCCGCGACGAACTGGCGTTGCTGCTTCTGGTGGTGGCCGGGATGTTCGTCTACGGGGTGGCGATCTTGCTGCTGTTCGGGCGCGGGTGGATATTCTCGCTGGTCCGGGAGCGACGAGATATTCCTTAAGCTGCTCGAAATTATAACAAATCTAAACAAGCCTGCCCGGCAACGGCGCTGGGATATTTTTGCAACAAGTGCCCAGAAAATGTCCATCGCGACGCATCTGCGCATGCGTGATGGGAGACTCTACGTTAAGTTGACATCAGAGATTCAATAAAATTTCGTTAGTGGGGCTTCCATGCGCACTTCAACACTTAAGGCCATTGCGGTTTCGACGTTCGCTGTCGTCGCTGCTACTTCCGTTGCTTCCGCTGCCGACATGGCACCCCGCTACACCAAGGCTCCGGCCCCCGTGGTTGAGGTATGGAACTGGACCGGCTTCTACATCGGCGGCAACGCCGGCTACAGCTGGGGACGCGGCAGCTCGGACGTCTCGTATTACAACACCGTTACCGGCTTGCAGATCGCCCCGCCTGCGGGCTCCCTTACTGGCGCCAGCTACGACATGAACGGCGCCATTGCCGGCGGTCAGGTCGGTTACAACTGGCAGAGCAACAACTGGGTGTTCGGTCTCGAAGCCGACGCACAGTGGTCGGATGAAAAGGGCAGTGCGGCCTATCGCTGCGCAGGCACGCTCGCCGGTGGCGTTTGCCTTCCCGGTTTGACGTTCCTGCCGGCCGGCGCGACCGGAACCAACCTGGCTCTCGGTACCCATCTCGAATGGTTCGGCACTGTGCGCGGTCGCGTCGGTATCCTCGCCACCCCGAAGGTCCTGTTCTACGGCACTGGCGGTTTGGCCTACGGCTCGCTCAAGACCACCGGTACGCTGACTGGCTTGACCCCCGCCGGCGTTGCGCTGATCGCGACCGGCTCCAACAGCGACGTCCGCCTCGGCTGGACCGTCGGTGTTGGCGTCGAAGGCAAGATTACCAACAACTGGAGCGCCAAGCTCGAATATCTCTACATGGATTTCGACTCGTTCCGCGCCGCCAGCTTCACGCTCGCTCCGGCCAGCGCGATCCGCGCTGACGTGGATACCCGCTTCCACGACCATGTGCTGCGCGTCGGTCTGAACTACACCTTCGGCGGACCGGTGGTCGCGAAGTATTGATCGCGGCGGCCGTCTTCCTCCCGCAAATTAAAGCCCCGGCATCGTCCGGGGCTTTTTTTGTTGTGCAGGCGCGAAAAACTTCAGGAAGCGGATCGATTTCCTTGCGACCGGAACGTCACGAGCCCGACGAAAGCGGTTTGCGCTGGCGCGCGAACCGCTGCAATATGGAACGCTTCTAACGGCTATTGGAGATACGATGGCAGCTCCCATCAAGTTCGGCGTCGGTCACAGCGTCCGGCGCAAGGAAGACGATGCGCTCATTCGCGGCAAGGGCCGCTATACCGACGACGTCTCGCCGTCTCCCTCCCTGCATGCGTTGATGCTGCGCTCGCCGCACGCGCACGCGAAGTTCACCATCAACGTCACCAAGGCCCGCGGCATGCCCGGTGTCGCCGCGGTGTTGATCGCCGACGACGTCAAGGATCTCGGCGACCTGCCGTGCCTGTTCAATTTCGAAGTCGATCCATTCACCGGACCTCCGTATCCGATCCTCGCCAAGGATGAAGTCCGCCACGTCGGCGACTCCGTCGCCTTCGTCGTCGCCGATACCATCGACCAGGCGCGCGACGCGATCGAGGCGATCGAGGTTAGCTGGACGCCGCTGCCGGCGGTGGTCGGCCTTGTCAACGCGGTGAAGAAGGGTGCGCCGCAGGTCTGGCCCAATCACGCCGGCAATTTGCTGTTCGACGTGCCGATCGGCGACAAGGCGGCAACCGACGCCGCGTTTGCAAAAGCGCATGCGGTCGCCGAAGTGTCGATCGTCAATCCGCGCGTCATCACCAACTTCATGGAAACGCGCGCCGCGGTCGCCGAATACGACGCCAAGAAGGATCACCTGACGCTGACGATCGGCAGCCAGGGCAGCCATCGCCTGCGCGAGATCATCGGCGGCATGGTGCTCAAGATACCGCTGGAAAAGATGCGGGTGATCTGCCCCGACGTCGGCGGCGGCTTCGGCACCAAACTGTTTCCGTACCGCGAATATGCGCTGATCTCGGTCGCGGCGAAACGGCTGAAGAAGACCATCAAATGGACCGCCGACCGCTCCGATCACTTCGTGGGTGACGCGCAGGGGCGCGACAACGTCACTGTGGCGAAGATGGCGCTCGCCGAGGACGGCAAGTTCCTGGCGATGGACGTCGACCTGATGGGCGACATGGGCGCGTATCTGTCGACCTTCGGTCCCTACATTCCGCATGGCGGCGCCGGCATGCTGCCCGGCCTCTACGATATCCAGATCTTCCACTGCCGCGTCCGCACCGTGTTCACCAACACCGTGCCGGTCGATGCCTATCGCGGCGCGGGCCGCCCCGAGGCGGCTTACGTGATCGAGCGGCTGGTGGACGCCTGCGCGCGCAAACTCGGCATGACGCCCGATGCGATCAGGCGCAAGAATTTCATCCCGCCGAAGGCGCTGCCGTACAAGACCGTGACCGGCAAGGTTTATGACTCCGGCGATTTCACCGCGCATATGAAGCGCGCGATGGAAGTCGCCAACTGGAAGGAGTTTCCCAAGCGCGCCAAGGCCGCCAAGAAGGCCGGGCTGGTGCGCGGCATTGGCCTTGCAAGCTATGTCGAGATCTGCGGCACCATGGGCGACGAGACCGCCAATGTGGCGCTCGATCCCAATGGCGACGTCACCATTCTGATCGGCACCCAGTCGAGCGGGCAGGGCCATCAGACCGCCTATGCGCAGTTGATCGCCGAACAGTTCGGGCTGCCGCCCGAGCGCGTGCACATTGTGCAGGGCGACACGGATCGCGTCGCCACCGGCCTTGGCACCGGCGGTTCGGCCTCGATCCCGACCGGCGGCGTCAGCGTGCAGCGTGCGGCCCACGACCTCGGCGGCAAGCTGAAGGAGATCGCGGCCGAAGCACTGGAAACCAGCGCTGCCGACCTCGAGATCAGCGACGGCCGGATCCGGATCGCCGGCACCGACCGCTCGGTGAGTTTCGCCGATCTGGCGAAGCGTCCTGATGTCGATCCGTCAAAGCTGAATGCGAGTGCGACCTTTAACCAGGCCGACGGCACCTATCCGAACGGCACCCATCTCGCCGAAGTCGAGATCGATCCGGCCACCGGCATCATCAAGATCGTCAACTACGTCATCGTCGACGATTTCGGGGTGACGCTCAATCCGCTGCTGCTGGCCGGGCAGGTCCATGGCGGCGCGATGCAGGGGATCGGCCAGGCCCTGATGGAGCAGGCGGTATTCGGCAGCGACGGCCAGCTCGTCACCGGCACCTTCATGGATTACGCGATGCCGCGCGCCGCCGACGGCCCGTCCTTCCACTTCGAAACCCACAACGTTCCCTGCACCACCAATCCGCTTGGCGTAAAGGGCGCGGGCGAGGCCGGTGCGATCGGGTCCTGTCCGGCGGTGGTCAATGCGATCGTCGAAGGGCTGTGGCGCGAGTACAAGATCGACCACATCGACATGCCGGCGACCGCCGAACGGGTCTGGATCGCCATCCGGGAGGCGCAGCGCCGGCATAACCTCTGATATTTTGTCGCAGCTGGAATGATTCTAAGTTTATGGTGTTATCAGGCCTGGGCGCGGTCCGTGGAGACCGCGGCCCGGTCTGTGTCATGAAAAAGGGATCTGGCGATGAAACGGGTTTTGGTGGTTGCAGGAGCGCTTTTGCTCAGTGTCGGCGCCGTTATGGCACAGCAGGACGTGGTCAAGAAGGACCAGGACGTCATGAAGGCCACCGGCCGGGCGCTAGGCGGCGTGCTGTCGCCGATGTTCAAGGGCGAGAAGCCCTATGATCAGGCCGCCGTCGATGGGGCGATCAAGACGCTCGAAGATACCGCAAAGAACCTGCCGACCATGTTTCCGGCGAGCACCAAGGGCCTGAAGGCCGACGGCGACTACAGCGCCTCGCCCAAGATCTGGGAAGACAAGGCCGGCTTCGATGCCAAGATCGCAGACTTCGCCAAGGCGGTGAGCGATGCCAAGGCCAAGATCAAGGATGCCGATACGCTGAAGGCGAATTTTCCCGGGATCGGCAAGGCATGCGGCGGTTGCCACGAGACCTACCGCGTCAAGAACAGCTAGGCTTTCGGTTGGACCAGACAGGAAGAGGCGGGACGCGTGACGTGTCCGGCCTCTTTCATTATTCGCGGGCGCGAAGGCTTGCCTCGCGCATCAGTTCGGTGTGAAGCCCGTTTCATCGCCTCGGTGTGAAGCCTGCTTCATCACCGTGAGTTGTCGAAATTTCGTGGAAGCTTCCGGCTGAAATTGCGTACATACTGGCCGCCATATCAAAACGCGCGATGACGGATTGGTGAATGCTGAAACGACTGTTCCTTCTGGCCGTTTTGGCCGCCGTCGCCGGGCTTGGCATTTTCTGGTGGCTGACCATACCGGCGATGGTCGCTGCGAGTTCATTGCCAGCCTACAAGCCTAACCTCGCCAACGGCCTCACAGCGTTCAATGCCGGCGGATGTTCGTCCTGCCACGCCGTGCCGAACCAGCCCGACCGGCTCAAGCTCGGCGGTGGATTGCCGATTCCGTCGCCGTTCGGTACCTTCAACGTTCCCAATATCTCGCCCGATCCCAACGACGGCATCGGGCGATGGAGCGAGGCCGATTTCGTCACCGCCGTGCTCAAGGGCACGTCGCCGTCGGGCTTCCATTATTTTCCGGCGTTTCCCTACGCGTCTTACGAACATGCGAAGGTCGAAGACGTCCGAGACCTGTTTGCCTATTTGAAGACACTGGCGCCGGTGGCCGGCAAGACGCGCGACCATGACGTGCCGTTTCCGTTCAACATTCGCCGCAATGTCGGCGTGTGGAAATTCCTGTTCACGGACGACAAGCCGTTCACGCCGGACGCCAGCAAGTCGGCGCAATGGAATCGCGGCGCCTATCTCGTCAACAGCCTCGGTCATTGCGCGGAGTGCCACAGCCCGCGCAATTTCCTCGGCGGCATCATCGACGCGCAGCGCTTTGCCGGCGGGCCCAATCCGGAAGGCGAGGGCTGGGTGCCCAACATCACGCAGAAGCGGATGTCGGACTGGAGCGCGAAGGATTTTGCCTATTTCCTCGAAAGCGGGATGACGCCGGAGGGCGACACCGCCGGCGGCTCGATGGCGCGGGTGATCCGCAATACCTCGCAATTGTCGCCGGAGGACCGCACCGCGATGGCGGAATATCTGAAATCGCTGCCCCCGGTGGAGGGACCGCCGCGGCCGAAGAAGGCGGAGAAGTCGTAGGGCCTTTCTCGAAGCGAAGTGGCAATTGCATCCGCGAACGAGCTGCGCTCCCTCTCCCGCTTGCGGGGGAGGGTTGGGGTGGGGGTGGTGCCACGAGTCAGACTCTTGGTGAGGAGAGAGCCCCCACCCGGCGCTGGCGCCGACCTAAGAGCGAGCTTCGCTCGTCTCGACCCCCGCAAGCGGGAGAGGTGATTGAGCCGGCTGCCATACCGATGAAGTTGTATCACTCAAACGTATTGACCATGCCGGCCTTGGCGAGTGCGGCCTTGCGTGCGCTCATCCACTCCTCGGTGAGTTTTGCCGGATCGGAAGCCGGGCTGCCCTTCATGTAGTCGGTCCACGCCGCGATCAGGACTTCCTGCCGCTTGAGCAGTGCGTTGTTGTGCTTCTCCTGGTCGTCGCTCCAGGCGCCCACCTCTTTGAGGGCCTTGACCGCGCCCTTGTGCGTCGGCACCGCCCAGTTCTTTGCCTGCGCCTTCACCGCAAGCCCGCTGGCGCCGGGCGCGTTGTCCTTGTAGCCGTCATAGCCGTCGATCATCGCCTTGGTCAGCATGTAGACTTCGTCTTCGGACTGGCTGCCATAGACGCTGTAGATCGGATACGGATAGGTGCCGACCTCGACCGGCTTGTCCTTGGAAAATTCGCCTGCGCCGCAGGTTGCCTTGTGCTCGGTGAAATACGGGCCGACCTTGCGCATGCGCTCCCATCCCGCCTTGTCGGAGAATGGCATCGCGGGCCAGGTGATGCCGCGCGGCGATGTCTGCAGTTCCTTGGCGGGCCCGGAGATCGTCGAACCGAATACCGCATCGGTATCGTTGTTGATGATGCCTTTCCACATCGCATTGTTGCCCGCGAACTCGACGATCTTGACGTCCTTGGCCGTCAAATTGGCGAACGCCAGCACGGCAAGCGCATTCTGGTTGAGCGCGGGAGAACCGACCACGAAGCCGATGCGCTTGCCTTTCAGGTCGGCATAGGTCTTGACGCCGATGTCGGCGGCGACCGCCAGTGAAAGGCCGTTGCAGTCGATCGAGCTCAGCGTGATCTGGATGGGCTGCGGTCCCCATTCCCGGGTCGCGAATTCGAACACGCCTTCCTGCGCGAAAAAGACCCCGACGCCCATCGCCGAGATGCTGGCGCGGTTGAGGCGCAGCGGTTGCAGGCGGGCGACGTCGTTGCCGGCGGGCAGCACGCGCGCATCGCTGCCATACTTGTCCTTGAACATCTTGCCGACGGCAACCGTGATGTTGAAGCCGGAGGTCCCGGTGTCATAGGCGGTCATCGTCACGTTGGGCGGCAGTTTCACCTGTGCGACCGCCGTCGATGCCGCGACCACGGTTCCGGTCAGCGCGATGGCGGCAAGCATCATCTTCGGATTGATCATTCATCCCTCCCGTTGCGGCTGTCGTTGCAGCCTTGAGACGCTTTTCGCCGGTGCTTCCTTGCCCGCAACGGGACGTCAGTTGGAAACAGGCGCTGCGTATTGACGCGAATGCTCGCGGATTTCCGCTCCTCCCGCAAGGCAGAAGCAGGGGGTATCGATCCGCGTCAGCTTGACGCGTTGCGTTGTCCGAAACGGCGGAGGGTGGCGGCTGGTCCTGATTCAGGTCAGCTTCGCCATGCCAAGCTCATCCGCGACCTGATCGAGCCCGCGCATCAGCGCCGGCGGAATCGGAATGCCATCACGCATCCGCGCCTCTCGCGTGGCGTGGCTGCGCTCGCCGGGAACGAAGATCCTGTTCACGCCGGGCATCCGCTCGGAGTTTCTGAAATCGCGCACCAGCGCATCGACGCTCGCCTTGAACACGTCAACATCGCCGAAGGCCGAGATGTTGATCGCGGCGACCGCCTGACCGGTATTGGTGACGCTGTCATCATCATGGTTGAAGTCGATGACGTCCCGGCCCATCGCCGCACCGCCCAGCGTGCCCGCGAGCAGGCCGATGATCATGGCGAGCCCATAACCCTTGTAGCCGGCCTCCATGCCGCCGAGCGGCAGCAGCATGCCTTCGTCGGCGCGCTTCGGATCGGTCAGCGGCTTGCCCTCACGATCGATCATCCATCCCTCCGGCATGGTCTCGCCGCGCAGTGCCTTGGATTTCACTTTTCCATAGGCCGCAACCGTCGTCGCCATATCGAGAATGATCGGCTTCTCATCACCGGCCGGAATTGCGGCTGCGATCGGGTTGGTCGACAGCAGCATGTCGAGGCCGCCCCAGGGCGGCAGATGGTTGGCGTTACCGACCGCGAAATAGAGCCCGATCATGTCATGCTTCAGCGGCATCGACGCGTAGAGCGAGGCAGGACCCGCATGGTTGCTGTATTGCGAGTTGACCCATGCGATCCCCGTGGTGCGCGCCTTTTCGATCGCGATCTCGGCCGCGCGTTTCATCACGAGGTGGCCCATGCCGTTGTCGCCATTCAGCAGGGCGGTGGAGGCGTGCTCGCGCACCACCGTGATGTCGGGTCGCACATTGAAGCCGCCGGCCTTGATGCGGCGGGCATATTGCGGCAACCGGCTGACGCCGTGGCCGTCCGATCCCTGCAGATCGGCTTCCGCCATCAGCGCGGCGACATCAGCGGCGTCGGCGTCAGGCAGGCCCAGCTTTGTCATGGCTTCCCGGATGAAGCCCTTCAGCCGGTCGAAAGTCACTGTCGATGTCGTCAGGATACCAACTCCCGTTTTCCTGTTGGCGCACTTGCGCTGAACATATCGTGGCAAATTCCTAGTCGGATAGGAAGCGCACCGATGATGTGGCGATGGCGACGGTCACGGTGGTGCCGACCTCGTGCAGCATGTCGCCGGCGTGGAAGGGACAATCGACGGCGATGTTGGCTGTGCCTGCGCGCACGCCATAGCGCACGCTGGCGCCGAGGAATTCGCGATAGGTCACCGTGCCCGCGGCTTCTGTCCTGTCTCGCCCCGCGCTCTGGCCCGCACCGACGATCGTGCAATCCTGCGGCCGGAACACCATGCGCGCCCCCGGCGCCAGCTTCCGGTCCACAGCAATCGGTATCTTCAGGCCGCCGGCCACCTCATAGGCGCGCGACGCGCCGTCGCCGATCACGCGGCCTTCGACAATGTTCGCCGTGCCGAGAAAGTTCGCCACGAACAGGTTGGCCGGCTGCTCGTAAAGGTCTTTCGGCGTGCCAACCTGCTGAATGACGCCCTGGTTCATTACCGCGATCCGGTCGCAGACCGTGTTGGCCTCTTCCTGGTCGTGGGTGACGAAGATGGTGGTGAGTCCCAGCCGTTGCTGCAGTTCGCGCAGCTCGCGGCGGACCTGGACGCGCAGCTTGGCATCGAGATTGGACAGGGGTTCATCGAGCAGCAGGAGCTTCGGTTCGACCGCGATGGTGCGCGCCAGCGCCACGCGTTGCTGCTGCCCGCCGGAGAGCTGCGCCGGGCGGCGTTGATCGAGGCCCGTGAGCCCGACGAGTTCAAGTGCGGCCGCGACCCGCGGGCCGATCTCGGCGCGCGGCACGCGCTTTTCCTCGAGGCCGAACGCGACATTGCGCGCCACCGTCATATGCGGCCACAGCGCATAGGACTGGAACACCATGCCGATGTCGCGCTTCCATGGCGGCAGAGCGGAAATATCCTTCTCTGCGACCAGCACGCGGCCACTGTCGGCATGGTTGAAGCCGGCGATCAGCCGCAGCAGCGTGGTCTTGCCGCAGCCGGAGGGGCCGAGAAACGCAAAGAACTCGCCGGGGCGGATATCGAGATCGATCGACTTCAAGACGTGATTGTCGCCATAGGACAAATTGACCTGTTCGATCCGGACACCGACGGCCGGTACGGCGATCGCTCGATTGGCTGTTGCGGCCGTCATGGTGCTGATAATCCCGGCATGAACATCAATGTCCTGCTTGCGGCATGGCGCGGCCACGCTCGATCACGAAATGCGACAGGACCGTGCAGACCGCGACCAGCAGCACGGCGATGACGCCGAGCGCCGCGCCAGGGCCGCGGCCCGCCGCCGATTGCATCAGCACGTAAAGGCCGTAAGCCAGCGGCGCATCGGAGTTGGACTGCACCAGCATCAGCGTCGCCGAGAGCTCGACGGCGGCGGTGGCAAAACTGGTGACGAAGCCGGCCAGCATGCCGCCCATCATCAGCGGTGTTACGATCCGGCGCACGGTGCGCAGCTTGGTGGCGCCGAGATTTTCGGCGGCTTCTTCCAGCGATACCGATATCTGCTGCAGCGCCGCGTAGCAGGCCCGCAGCGCGTAGGGCAGGCGGCGGATCGCCAGCGCCAGCACGATCACGATCCACAGCGAGGCCAGCGGCGTGCCATCCCACAGTTTCACGCCGTAAAACGCGCGCAGATAACCGATGCCGAGCACGATGCCGGGGACGGCGAGCGCGGCCGAGGCCGCCCAGTCCAGCACGTCGCGCCCGACCAGTCTGGTGCGCAACACCAGATAGGCGATTGCCGTGCCGAGCACGACGTCGATCAGCCCGGCCAACGAGGCATAGATCAGCGTGTTCTTGATGTAGAGCGAGCTCTCGCCGAAAATCCTCGCGTAATGCGCCATTGTATAGCCGTCCGGCAGCGGCGAGAACGACCAGATGGTCGAGAACGACAGCAGCAGCAGGCCGGCATGCGGCGCCAGCACCAGCAGCAGGATCAGCGTCACCGTCAGATAGGCGAGCACGCTTTCATAAGGCCGCAGCACGCGCCGGGAGAGCCCGCCACCGCCGCGCTGCACGGCCGAATAGTCGATGCCGCGCGTCGCCAGCGCCGAGAGTGCCATCGCCGCGACGGAGGCCACGATCAGCACCACCGCGATCACATAGCCCATGGGATCGGCGATCCCGATCGAGGTGACGCGCAGATAGGCCTGCGGCGCCAGCATGTCCTTGACGTTCAGCAGCAACGGCGTGGCGAGATCGTCGAACACCTTGACGAACACCAGCGAGGCGCCCGCGATATAGCCGGGCATCGCGAGCGGAAACACGATGCGGCGGAACAGACGAAATCCGGACGAGCCGAGATTTTGCGCGGCTTCCTCCATCGAGGCGTCGATGTTGCGCAGCGCCGCCGAGAGGTTGATCAGGATGAACGGAAAATAGTGGATCGACTGCACGAAGATGACGCCGTTCAGTCCCTCCATGAACGGGATCTTGAAGCCAAACCAATCGTCGAGCAGCAGGTTGACGCTGCCGTTGCGGCCGAAAAACAACTGCATCGCCACGGCGCCGACGAATGGCGGCATGATCAGCGGCAGAAATCCCAGCGTCTGGATCAGCACCGTGCCGCGAAAGGCAAAGCGCGAGGTGATGTAGGCGAGCGGCAGCGTCAGGATCGACGCCCCGACCACCGCCATCGCGGAGACGTAGAACGAATTCCAGAACGAACGCAGGAACAAATCGGTGCGGAAGAAATCGACGAAATTGACCAGGGTAAACGCGCCGCCGCCCTTTTCGGTGAACGCCACATAGATCACCGTCGCGGACGGCCACACCAAAAACAGCGCGAGGAAAACCGCAATGCCCAGCGCCAGTGCGATCTGCCCAGGCGTCGCCGAAAGTCTTGCGCGGGCGCGAGGGGCGGGGAGGGCGAGGCTCATGGGCGGTGCACCGACAACGTCGTCCCGGCGAAGGCCGGGACCCATACGCCGTGTCCTCGCGGTGAAACGTAGGCGTCAGCGACCTTCGTCAACAATAAACGCCGGTGGCTATGGGTCCCGGCGTTCGCCGGGACGACATTGAGGGATGATGGGCGCCCTCGCATCACTTCGCCAGCTTCGTCGCTTCCTCGGCCTTGGCTTGCGCCTGCGCGTAGCGTTCCTTGGCGAAAACCGCCCATTGCTGTTCCAGTTCGGCCTGCCGTGCGCCCTTCTGTTTTCCGCCGGCGAATGCGCTTGCCGTCTCCTTGGCGGAGGCGGCGGCTTCATCGACCGGCATCGCGGCGATCAGCTCGCGCGCTTGCGCGACGAGTGCGCGAGCTTGCGCATTGTCCTTCTTGGCAAGCGCGGCTTCGGCCTCGTGGATCGCCTTGGTCGCGGCCTTGAGCGAATCGAGCTGGAACGAAATCAGCTGATCGAACAGCACGTCGACCACATCGTTGCGCGCTTCGGACTTGGCGACGTCGAACTTGATCATCGCGTTCAGCCGCGGATCCTTGAAGGGATTCGGGTAGTCCGCGGGCGCCTTGGCATAGACGTCGGGATTGACGGGGAGGCGGCGGATGCCCGGCTCGAACAGCACTTGCTGGCCGGCCGGCGAGAGCAGGAATTCCACGAAGGCCTCGGCCGCCGCCTTGTTCGGCGCATTGGCGACGATGCCGACATTGGCCGGCACGATCGTCGTCACCGTCGGATAGATGAATTTGACGGGGAAGCCCGAGGCCTGCGCCGAGAACGCGAAGAAGTCGATCACGATGCCGTAGCCGACCTGCCCGGAATTGACCGCTTCCGGCACCCCGAACGAGCGCTCGGTGATGTTGCGGAAATTGCCGGCCATCGCCTTGATGGTGCCCCAGCCCTTGGCCCAGCCTTCGCCCTGCAGCACGGCTTCGACGGTCAGGTGCGTGGTGCCGGAGCGCGAGGGAGCGGCGATCGAGACGTGGTCGTAATAAACCGGCTTGGCGAGATCCTGCCATTCCCTGGGATCAGGCAGCTTGTTGGCCTTCACGTAGCGCTCGTTCCACATGATGCCGTAGCCGGACGCGGCAAAGCCGAAATAGAAACCGGCGGGGTCGTTGATCGGAAATTGCCCGATCTTCTCGGGAATGCCTGACGCCTTGGGCGCGTATTTCTGCAGCAGCCCCTTGCCCTTGAGCACCTCGAACGCATCAGGCGCCGAAGCCCAGAACAGATCGACCTGGTTGCTGGATTTGGTTTCCTCGAGATATTTCACACCGGCATTGGTGTTGCGGTTCTGCACTTCCAGCGTCACACCCGGCGTCGCCGTCTCAAATGCCTTCTTGACGGGGTCGGTGACGTCCTTGGCAAAGGAGGTGACGACCGTGACCTTGCCGGCGGGCGCCTGCGCGAACGCCGCGGTCGAGACCAGCGCTGCGCAAAGCGACAGCATCAACAGCCGATGCATCATGTTTCCCCGTTTGCTTGTTCTTGTCGTTGCCGGTGGCCGCGGAAGCGGGCGGGGCCTAGCTCCCGCCGAACGCCTTGAAGGTGATGATGGTGTGGGTGTCCTGGATACCGGGAATGACCTGCACCTTCTCGTTGACGAAATGGCCGATGTCGGTGGCGTTGTCGACGTAGAACTTGACCAGCAGGTCGTAATCGCCGGCGGTGGAATAGATTTCCGAGGCGATCTCGGCTTCCGCGAGCGCATTGGCCACCGCATAGGACTGGCCGAGCTTGCATTTGAACTGGACGAAGAAGGGAACCATGGTTGTCGTCTCCGAAGGGAAGATTTGTGCTCAATATAGCGTTTTCAAGCGAAGTGGATACCGGTTCGCATCAGGAAAACGCGTCAGAGTCAGAAGGCCAAAAACGGGAGCCCGTGGCAAGCCAACTTGCTGGGAATGGAACGGCGCGCTAGGACAGTTTATGATCCCGAACACACCTTTTGCACGAGGCGGGCGATGACACCAATCGCGCTGACCATCGCCGGCTCCGATTCGTCCGGCGGCGCCGGAATCCAGGCCGACCTGAAGACGTTTGCCGCGCTCGGCGTCTATGGCGCCTCGGTGATCACGGCGCTGACGGCGCAGAACACGACCGGCGTCAGCGGCATCCATCAGGTGCCGGCGGAGTTCATCACCGCCCAGATCGATGCGGTATTCTCCGATCTCGCCGTCGGCGCGGTCAAGATCGGCATGGTGGCGCAGCCCGCCAGCATCGATGCCATCGTCGCGGGGCTGACGCGCTGGTCACCGAAGCATGTCGTGCTGGATCCCGTGATGGTGGCGACATCAGGCGATCGCCTGCTGGCCGCGGAAGCCGTCGATGCGCTGCGCACCAAGCTCATTCCGCTCGCCTCGGTCATCACGCCCAATCTGCCGGAAGCGGCGGCCTTGCTCGATGAACCGATTGCGACAGACGAAGCCGCGGTCGAGAATCAAGGCAAGCGGTTGCTGGCGATGGGTTGCCGCGCGGTGCTGATCAAGGGCGGCCACGGGCAGGGCGCCGAGAGCACCGACTATTTTATCGACGCGGGCAAGACCATCACGCTGGCCGCACCGCGCGTCGCCACCAAAAACACCCACGGCACCGGCTGCTCGCTGTCGTCGGCGATTGCGGCCGGACTGGCGAAGGGCGAGAACATGGAGACCGCCGTCCGCAACGCCAAGGCCTGGATCAGCGCCGCGATCGCAGCCGCGGACCGCTTCAGCGTCGGCCACGGGCATGGCCCGGTGCATCATTTTTATAAGTATTACTGAAGGCAGACGTTACTGGAAGCCCCGCCGCAGCCGCGGCTGTTCCTTGTCCGAATGGCCCATTGGCGGGGCCATGCCCGGCGCCTATAATTCGCCGCCTGTAATTCAAGTGAATCGCGACGTCGCCAACGCGCGGACCAATGTCGCAATATCCGGGAGAGAAACGCCGTGAGACAACAAACCCTGCGCTACGCCATATTGACCGTTCTGGCGGGCCTTTCCATCGCCGCAAATGCGGCCCAGGCTCAGACATGGCCGGATAAGCCGATCACGTTCGTGGTGCCGTTCGCGGCCGGTGGCGGCACCGACGCCTTCGCGCGCCCGCTCGCAGCCCAGCTCGACACCCAGCTCGGCAAACGCGTGCTGATCGAAAACCGCGCCGGCGCCGGCGGCACGGTGGGCGCCTCGGCAGCGTCCAAGGCCGCTCCCGATGGCTACACCTTCTTCATGGGCGCGGCGCATCACGCCATTGCACCCTCGCTCTATCCCAATCTCGACTACGACATCGAGAAGGATTTTGTCGCGGTTGCGCTGATCGCGCGTCCGCCGCAGGTGATCGTGGTCAATCCCGAGAAGGTCGCCGCCAAGACGCTTGCCGAATTCATCGCGTTCAACAAAGCGAACCCGGGTCAGTTGAACTATGGCTCCGCCGGCGCCGGCACCACGCATCATCTCGCGGGCGAGTTGTTCAAGATCCTGACCAAGACCAACCTCCAGCACGTCCCCTATCGCGGGGCGGGACCTGCGATGCAGGATCTGATCGCCGGCCATGTGCCTGTCGTGTTCGACGGCATGGGCTCGTCGGCTGCGCCGATCAGGGCCGGGCAGCTCCGCGCGCTAGCGGTCGCCGCACCGAAGCGGGTGGCGGCTTTCCCCGACCTTCCCACGGCCAAGGAAGCCGGTCTGCCCGATTTTGAAGTGGCGACCTGGTACGGACTGTTCGCGCCCAAGAACACGCCGCCGGCGATCGTCGAACGCATGATCAAGGAGCTGCAGCAGGCCATGCAGGTGGCTGCGATCAAGGAGGCCTGGGAGCGCAACGGTTCTGATGTCCCTGACGTGACGGGCCCTGCATTCGCGAAGATGGTGTCCGCCGAAGTCGTGCGCTGGCGGAAGGTCGTGAAAGAGGCAAATGTGAAGCTGGACTAGAGAGCGTTTTCCTTACGCCAATGCGGGCACCGCTGGTCGGTGCCCGCCCGCCGCTGCGCATAGCGCCGGCCGCTGAAGTAGCCCTTCCACGCATCCCCCAAAGTTCGCTAAGATGAGGACTGAAGGCCGCGGAGGCCTCGCTGCCACGCGCCAACCGGTTTGCAATTCCAGGGAGTGATCACATGAAACGCCGTACGTTCCTCAAAGGCGGCGCCGTGGCCGGCGCAACGACGCTGGTTGCGGCACCCGCGATCGCGCAAGCCGCGCCCGAGATCAAGTGGCGCCTGACCTCGAGCTTTCCAAAGTCGCTCGAGACCATCTACGGCACGGCGCAGACGTTTGCGAAATACGTCGCTGACGCCACCGACAACAAATTCCAGATCCAGACGTTTGCTGCAGGCGAGATCGTGCCCGGCCTGCAGGCGCTCGATGCCGTGAGCACCGCAACCGTCGAGATGGCGCAGACGCCGCTCTACTTTTACATCGGCAAGGAGCCGGCGCTCACCTACGCCACCGGCGCACCCTTCGGCATGAACCATCGCCATCAGCATTCCTGGTGGACGTTCGGCGGCGGCGCTGAACTCTGCAACGAGGCGCTGAAGCCTTTCAAGGCGCATGCGATCCTGTGCGGCAACTCCGGCACGCAAATGGGCGGCTGGTTCCGCAAGGAGATCAAGACCGCCGATGATCTCAAAGGCCTCAAGTTCCGCATCGCGGGCATGGGCGGCCATGTGCTGGCAAAGCTCGGCATCGTGCCGCAGCAGATCGCGGGCGGCGACGTCTATTCGGCGCTCGAGAAAGGCTCGATCGATGCTGCGGAGTTCGTCGGTCCCTATGACGACGAGAAGCTCGGCTTCTACAAGGTAGCAAAATACTATTATTACCCCGGCTGGTGGGAAGGCGGCGCCATGCTCCACATGATCGTCAACGACGAGAAGTGGAATGCGCTCCCCAAGCAATACCAGGCGATCCTCAACCAGGCAGGTGCGGCGGCAGGCGCCTGGATGATCGAAAAATATGACAGCGTCAATCCAGCCGCCCTGAAGCGGCTGATCGCGGGCGGCGCCGAACTGCGCGCGTTCCCGCAACCGGTCATGGAGGCCTGCTACACCGCCACGCAGGACCATCTGAACGAAATCGCCGAGAAGAGCCCGCTCTTCAAGAAGACAAAAGAGAGCCACGACGCCTACATGAAGGAAGTGCTGTTCTACACGCAGATCGCGGAAAACTATTACGACAATTATCTGCTCAGCAAGATGCGCAAGGGCTGAGTCCGGCCGGTGGCGGAGGCGGATGGCTTGCTGGTCCATGATCGGCATGCCGTCCTGCTGATCACCACATCGCCAACCGGCTGCCGTCGCAAGTCCTGCATGAACGCGACACGCGGGGCCATTGGTAAGCTCTGTCATGTCCGCTATACGCCGGCAGCGTCCAGGTCGAGCACCGCAGCGAAGCGACGCCGTGTGCCAACAGCGGACATTCTTACACCCGCTCAGAACAGAAAGACCGTCTAGCGGCGTCCTCGAACTTATTTTCTGAGACCAGCTTTTTGCAGGTCGGTTTCCGAAATTCCCATCAACCTACCCTTGCGGGTTACCCAGCCGCGCGACTCAGCCAATGTCACGCGCGCCCTTTCAGGTGTGACCTCGTGAACAGACCGAAATACGACTGGTGTGACTTGTGCACCCTTGCTGTCGATCAAACCCCATTTCTCGCCGGTCTGCACGCTTGCCCAAACTCCGTGAAAATCTTCCGCCAGGTCAAACTGCGCGGATATCCGCATATTGCCTTCCGCATCGACGTAGCCCCATTTGCTGCCGACGCGCACGGGAACAAGCACGGCGCGACTTGTTGCCTTGACTTCGTTCCATGATGCCGTGGTTGCCTTTCGGGTCTCAAGATCGACAAAGCCCCAAAGCTCGCCATCGCGAAACGTCGCCAGTTTGCCGTCCCCTTCATAGTTGTTGTCGACCTGGTCAAACCTGGGGGGCAAAATCCATTTGCCGGCGGCGTCCATAATCCCGCGTTTGCCTTGAAATTCGACGATAAATGCAACCGTTTTCGGTCCGAGTGGCATCATGGGCTCCGGATCGAATACGTCCAGTGGTTCGACGCCATCAAACTCCGCCGCGATGGGAAAATTGCCCTTCATATCAAGGGCGCCCCATTTGTCTTGAACGCGAACAGCAATGGGCATGCCATCTGCGGATGGATTTCCTGCATCCGCCAGGCCGTCTCTGATGACGACGCCGTTCCGGCCGACAAGGGAGAAGGACTGTTCCTTCCGTACGATCGTGGCCTCCGAATAACGGAACGGTCGGCATTCATCGAAAGCAGGCGGTATGACCACAAGGCCGGCGCGATCGATGTATCCGCACTTTCCGGCACGGCTGACGCTGGCGAGTTTATTGTGGAACATGCCCGCCGCATCCCAGCGCTGGGCGCTGATGGGCTGACCGCCCTCTGCGAGGTGGCCAAACAGGTTGCCTTCCTTGAACAGAAGCGGAAATTCGTGCGAACGCCAGCCGATCTCTTCATACTTCGGCTCAAGGATGACCCTGCCTTTTCCGTCGGCAAGACCGTACAACCCGCCGCGGCCGACAGCGATGTATTCCGGTGCGTGGCTCAATCGACGATCAAGTTTGATTCCGTAGAAATCGTCCCAGAGTTCGGAATTCAGCGGCCGGAGCGCATAATCGGTCAACAATTGTTGGCGGTTGACCTGCACGCTGTTTGCTCCGCCGCTCATGGTCAATCTGGAGGACCGAGGTTCCGTGATGTAGCGCCCGTCGCGATCGATTGATCCAACCCGGCCGCCTCGCCATACGAGACCTGCATCTTTAGTCCAATCGTTGGCTGCCTCGAACTCCGGCGCGATGATGAACTTGCCTTCATCGTTGATGTAGCCGCACCGCTCTTTCGCAATACAGGCGCTCAGTAATTCTTGTTGAGGCTGAAAAATCCAGATGATGCCGCCGACCGCGGCTGCGGCAATCAGCGTAGCAATAACGATCAGTTTCTTCACGGAGCACCCCGGGCGTGGAATGGTCGTGGTATCCCGTTGTCGTCTAGAATGCCTTAATAAGCTTGGAGGTCCGGCATCGATGTTTCCAGACCCTTACTGCATTTGGTGAAATCAATTCGATCAATGCCGGGCTGTCTATTCGGTTCGGATGATCCGCACCTGCGCCAAGCGCCTGACCGACGAGCGCCAATTGGAGTCATGCCAAACTCTGCTTTGGGTCATTCGCGACCCGGTCAGGCCGCCGGCTTAGCCGGTCATGTCCGCAGTCCCGAATTGCAGCTTCCCGGCGAGGGATGAGTATTGCTAAAATTTTACACAAATTGATAACTGGCGAAAAACTGCTTCGGCAAAATCAAGACCATCCTAAACCCGGCCTTTATCGCGGGCGTGCATCCTCCTGCAAAAGGAGGCGCATAAGCGATGCCCATATTTCAGTATTTTTACGTCGTAGGGTCGGCACTGTTCATATTGCTGTTTGTTTCCGATGCCTGCTTGCGCGACAGCGAGAGCGATTCACGCTTCGACGGGTCGCTCTATCAAAGCGCCATCTACGCACCCCGGGCGGTGGAAACCCTCAACGAGCCTCGCTTCACGCGCGATGCGACGCCGGCCGACCGCGTCAGGGAAGTGTTTGCCCAGTTCGTGCCCAATGAAGGCAAGCGCAGCAAACGATACTCTTCGGTGGCAACGCGCGGGACCTAGAATATCTTCCGCACGCCTAACGCAGTGCGCGCGATGCAATCACGCGCAGTGCCGCAACAGCTATCGTCAGGCCACGGCCTCGATCGCCTTGCCGTTGACGCGCGTCTCGTCCGTCAGATTATCGACCGTGACATGGGTGTCGTACCAGGTCAGGCGAGGCCGCACCCCGAAGCGTTTGGTCAATTCCGCCACGCGTTCCTCCGTGAACCAGGCTTCCGCCGATTGGCGGCTGTCCCAGAGATAGACGCCGCCGGTACCGGTTTCGCCATTCAGGTAGTCCTTTCGGATCAATCCTTTGGTGGCGAGGCCGCGGTAGGTCGGCGCGCTCGACGTGCCGCCCGTGATTGCCTGTTCCTCTGATCGCTTCGGCAGATCGAACTGAACGACAACGATGCAATTGGCCATGGCGGTTTCCTCAGGTGGGTGAGTGGACGGGGTAGCGGTAGGCGCAGTCCGCGCGCGTGCAGTTTAGTCTAGTTGCCGAGCTTGATGCCGGCGTCCTTGATCACTTTTGCCCATTCGGGCGTCTCCTTCGTGATGACGGCCGCGAACTCTGCCGGCGTATTGCCGACCGGCTCGAGCCCGAGTTCGTCGAACTTCTTGCGTACCTCCGGCAGCGCCAGCGCCTTGACGGTTTCGCTGTACAATTTGTCGATAATGTCCCGTGGCGTGCCTGACGGCGCGAGCAGGCCGAACCACGGCACGGCCTCGAAACCGGGAAACCCGGATTCCGCCATCGTCGGCAGGTCGGGCGCCAGCGCCGAGCGCTTGACCGAGGTGATGGCCAGTGCGCGCAATTTGCCTTCCTTGGCCAGCGGCACCACGTTCACGATATTGGCGAACGACATCGCGATGCGGTTGGCGAGCAGGTCGGGCATCAGCGCCGTGGTGCCGCGATAGGGGACCGATGCGATGTCGACACGCGCCATGTATTTGAACAGTTCGGCGCCGAGATGCTGCGACGTGCCGACGCCGGCATGGCCATAGGAGAGTTTGCCGGGCTGCGCCTTGGCGAGCGCCACCAACTCCGCCACCGTATTGACAGGTTGCTCGGGCGGAACGGCGAGCACGTTCGCCGCGATGAACACCTGCGAGATCGGCGCAAAATCCTTGACCGGATCGAACGGCAGTTTTTCATATAGGCTCGGATTGATCACGAGCGCCGAGTTGCCGCCCATCAGCAGCGTGGTGCCGTCGGCGGCCGCCTTGGCGACGCGTTCGGTGGCGATGTTGCTGCCGGCGCCTTGCAGGTTCTCGACCACGAACGGCGTGCCCCATACCTCGGCAAACCGTTCGGCCAGAATGCGCGCCGCAAGGTCCGGCGCAGTGCCGGGCGTGAAGCCGACCAGGATCTTCACCGGCTTGTTCGGATAGCTGGACTGCGCCGATGCCGTCTGCGCCGTCAGCAGCACCAGCAGCGCGGCGGACAGGCTCGCTACGAACTTCATCGTTTCCTCTCTCGTCCTGCATGCCGGTTTGCGCGGTCATTGCCGCAGGACCTCGAGGAAGTGTGACAGCAGCAACGGCTGCCGGCAAGTAGCCCGCATGAGCGCATGCGATATGTGGGGTCGATGCGACATAAGACCCGGATATCGCGTTGCTCATCCGGGCTACGGACTACGGACGGCCAATTCCGCAAGTGCGACAAATCAACCCGTCGGGCAAATCAGTTCTGAGTTTCAGAAATCGTGTCAATCCCCGAAATGAAAAATATTTCTGTTTACCAGAACGAAAATCAGGTGCATATCTTTTGCTATCCCGTCCTACTCAGAAGGGCGTCGGCCGTCGTCACGGACGTTGGGCGGGTTGCGGTGGACGCTGGTTTACGCTGAGACGACGGCGTGGACGGGCGTACGGCAAAACCGTGTGGTCCTGGCACCCGTTGCAGGTGTCAAGCCGTCGGGTAGGCGAGAGCTGAACCGGCGGTGACGGAGTCAACCAAGAACTCGTCTCCGGGGAGATCACGGCATAAGCCGTAAAGCCATTGCGCAGGGAAGGCCGGGT
>NZ_JAFCLY010000037.1:0-85399 GCF_018130185.1 Bradyrhizobium sp. AUGA SZCCT0182
CGGGCTGATGAAGCCCCTGCTTCCGCTTTACCCTCTGCGCTGGGCATTTGAAAAAATGGCGGAGCTGGAGCGTTACTCCAAGGCGTCGACGAGCGCGCCGATTACGACTGCCGAGCTCGAGATTCCGCCGGCGTTGTGGCACGCTTATTCAGCCGCAATGGCGCAGTATCTTCCGGCACCGCTTGAGGTCCCCGTGACTTTTTACGCGGCCGAACACGACGGCCGGGCGTGGCGGCATCTCAGTTCTCAACTCGACGTGGTCGAGGTGCCATGGGGACATCATGGCTGCCTGACTGTCGGCGCTGAATATCTGGTTGATCACCTGCGGCAAAGAATTGACGTTCTGGTTGACGGCGCGCCCTCTGCCGTTGAACCGCACTTTTCGCCGATCGGCTGTCACGGCGCGCAAATCGGTGGCCCCGCACTGGTCATCGAAACTTGAGGATCGGACCAGGGCGGCAGCAACGCAAATTGCGCCGTGCCAGTGCCTTGCGATGTTCAGCCAACCGGTCCGGGGATCCAATAGTCGCCGGAAAGCGGCCTGACGCTTACGCCGTAAATTACCCCGAGCTGCAGGCTTGGATCGAAATGGCGCATCGTCCGCTCATTGAGGTCAATGATGCGGCCAGGCGTCAGCGGCCCCACGTCATTTATCTTGACGATGACCTTCTTGCCTACAGCCTCAACCAGGGCATATTTCGGCCTCGCGCCATATCGGACCCCACCAAATTTCTGGCGCAGACTCGTCTTGATGGCAGCCGCCCAGACAGTGGGCTCATAGCGCTCGCCGGAGGCTGTGTTCGGGCCGCCCTCCCGCCATCCGGGCCGGAACGGATTGTACGTGGATGCTGCGCCAACGATCGCATCCCCAGAAGCAGCAATGACGACGGCGCTTGAATGAACTGCAGCCATTTCACTTCGAGCAACGGTAACAGAAATGGCAAGCAGCACTACGACGCCGCAAATTGCGGCGCTCGAGCGAAACAACATCGTAACTCCTCGATTGATTTTCTGGATCGTTCGGTTCCCGATCCCGCAAAAAATGGTCAAGCGAACGCGGATGCGTTAACGAGCTTGCGCCGATTTTGCGGATTCGTGCCGACACTGGCGACGGAACCGTTGTGGGAACCAGGATGGTCCTCCCACAGGTGTCTTTCCCACCGACTAAGAAAGAAATTGCGTCAGCAGCATGACTGAATAGAGGCGCTTGGTGAGGGCGTGAGCAGGAGCAGGCGTCTGGCCGATGTCGGCTCGGGTCACAAGCAGACGTTCAAGCTGATCCATGAGCAAGTCTGCATCGGCCTCACCAGCGGACATGAGAGGCGACGGCGACACGTGATCAGGTAAGCGTCTCATCCGGATGTGAGCAAGAGAAGTCTGCCTCGGTCCGTCGAGAAGCGGTCGAGGACGAATTGAGAGGCGTCAAACAATCGGGGAATTCGTCGGCCGGATTCCACTGCCGGCCCACAGCTCAGCGGGATCGAAATTTGTCTCCGTTGAAAATCTCCTCACAACGGGCGTTTCAGCGGTTAGCTGAGTGGAGCACTCCTGTGGTCCCTGGCTGCCCTCGGGTGCCAACGTCTGCCCTGCATCGTGGGCAGGCAAGCCAATTATCAGTCGCATTGGTCTCACTTCCAGAAGCGTACAGGTTGCTGCAAACTGCATATGTAATCTCGCGATTCGTAGATGTCTTGAGGACCCATGAACGAGACCTTGATATCCGCCTGCACGATGTTTCTCATTCCAGCGACGCTCTTGTTTGGCGCTTTAGGTGTCGCGAACTCGTCCTTTCTCAAGATGCTGGTCTGCTTGCTTGGCATCGCCACGACAGGGTTATGGCTTTACCGGATATGGTGGTGGGCAAACCTGTCTTTGATTGATCGCAGAACGGCGCTCGGTCTCGCGGGCATGTTTGCGTGCGCATGGCTGGTGACATTCCTGGTGCAGTTGAAGAATGTGTTCTCGTCGCGCTGACTGGCTTCGTTCCGTGGGGTGCATCGGCTGACAGCACCTTGGCTCACGACGTCGTCGGCGAGGGTGGTGTAATCGTCTCGGTCGACAACATCCGTTATCGCGCATCGATCCGGGTCACCGCTGCCTTCCCGAATTGCGGCTCGCTATTGGTGTCCGGCAAGGATTTGCGCGGCAGCGCCGATGCCTTGCCGGAAGGCCTCGTCGAACGTGACAGCCGCAAGCTGCCATTGCTGCGACCTGCCCTGCGAATCGAGCTGCCAGTCCGAGTTCCACCGCAGCTCCTGATCGTCCCAGACGAGGCGCACGATCAGCACGACCTCTCCGCCCCGCCCGGCCACGGCTTCAGCGATCTTCGCGGGCGCGATGCCCGCAAGCGCAAGCTCATTGGCGCCGACGCCGGCGAGCGCTGCGGCATCGGGCAGCACGATGGGCATTCCCCGCTTGGCCGCGGCCGCCAGGAGGGCAGCCCGCTGCAGATCCGTCTCTTTCGAGTCGCCTGCAACCACGTATCGTCGCGCGCCCGGCTGCATCTCCACGAAGACGCCAAGCACCGGGCGGCGGGTAAGCCATGGCTTGACGCCCAGCTTGGCAAGCATGCCGTTGATGGCGGCCTCGTCGAACTCGGCCGTCAGAATGAAGGAGCGGTCGCGGGTGCCCTGCTCGTCGTTCTTCGGCTTGCCGCCCTTTTCATCGCGGTAGGAAAAGTCCCGAACCAGTTTCGCAGCATCGGCCTTGTATGGGTCGAGACGCGGGTCGCCCGCGAGCCGCAGCATGCCGCTTACCTTGATGAGAACGTCTTCCAGGCACGATGCGAAGCCGAGGATACGGTTTGCCTCGCCCTGCCCCGTCACGATGGTCTGCGCGCGATAGAGTTCTGCCGGCGGAATAGCGTTTGCCGCGTTGGCGAGCCCCGGTTGCTGTGGCGTGTCGGCGGCGACGGCGGGGAGCGCGAGCAGCACTACCGCCGCGATTGCCGCCAGAAAGCAGGGAATGGAGCGTGTCGTCGCTGGATGCATCCTCAAGGCCGAAAGCCCTCACTTGATGCTGGCGACGCAATGCTGATCGCACCCGTCTCCAGGCAAATCCTCTCCTGACTGGGTATTCTACAGGGAAACTGACGATATTGGGGGCCAGCGAGAGCTGCCTTGCAGTTTCCGATTAGAGCACGAACGTGACCAATTGATACAGCGCATAGGCCAGCTGCACGCCCAACACGGCCAAGGCTACGATCATCAAAAAGGAGCTGAAATGCATGAGGGTTGAAACCAATATGCCCTCTTGAACTGATTGTTCTCGCAAGAAGACTTCGAACTGATCAGTACGTCATGCTGCCCTACAAACGTTTGGCAGTTCGAGAAGGAGGCTTCCGCCGCCGCGGAAGTAATGTCATTGCCGCGAACCTCTTCTTGGCCGGAGGTCGCTTGTTGGACGGAAGTTCACGCCTACGTGCCGTAGAAAATCTTCATCCCCCACACCACGACGACGACGGCCGACACCAGCGTGGCCGCCGTCAAGATACTTTCTAAGGAAGCGACTCTCATACTACTACTCCGCTTCCCAGCCCCGTTTGCGGTCTAGTTGATTCGTTCGGTCCGCCGCAATCGCGCGGGCGACTGTGTTGAGCGCTCGCACGGCAATTGTGGTTTGCGGGCCACATCATTCCCGTAGAATTACTGGCGCAGCGAGTGGGATTCGAACTCCTGGTACGGCCGGGCGGCAGTCGTGATCAAACCAGTCTCCGCCAATCGTCTCCGCAAGAACGGGACTATCCGGCGACAACGCCGCAGACCATCGGCGACTTCCACCCCAGGAACGGCGAACTGGGAGTCTGGAGACGAAATCGAATGCGCGAAAAGCCGGGATGCCCGGCCCTATCTCGCGTTTCTTGGGAAGCCTCGCCGAACGCCGGAATCGCTGGCTGGGGCGGGAGGGTACTCAGCCCGATTGGCTCCACCATCAACCAATTGAAAACGCTACAAAAATTGGTGCGATTCTGGGGTAGTAACGGGGGGCGTCCGACAGAAATCCGCCTACGCTGTTCCTACGACGTCCTTCTTGTGGAACAGCTTTCGAGGCCTCGATAAGGTACCCCATTATAGGCGGAGCAATGAAGCCGGCAGCGGCGGCCAACCCCGTTCAAGTCGCGGGACTGCCCGCATTCTGAAACCTCCGGAGTGCAGAGCATCGGCGATGAGCGGTGCGCTGCCGCAGGAGCCCTACAATGAGAGGCCCGTCATCTTGAGCACAGCCTCGGGCCGTTCACCCTGTACTGCGATCTTCGAAAGCGCTCTTGCGATCTCCTCCAGATCTGTTGCCGTGAGCGTCACGTCGACCGTGCCGCGGTTCTCCTCCAGACGATGTAGCTTGGTGGTGCCGGGGATCGACGAAGAACCGGTAATGAGCCCCCTCTTGCCCTTTGAGGGTCATATGACGGCCCCATACCGACTACGAGCGTAAAAATCTCATCGCCCGAGCGATTTCTTGATACCGTTCAGTCCAAGGCGCAGGAAAGGGTCGGAATGAATATAATAGAATTGGACGCCTTTTTCGCGCCAATGCGGCAATTCGTCGGCCGTCACCAGCGTACCAGCAATCTTGCCGGCGGCGCGTATCTTGTCGACGGTGAAACCGACCTTGTCGATAACGGCCTGTGGGCGGGGTTGACCGAAGGCTGGCGCCGGCGGGTATCCCATGTTTTGCGACAGGTCGCCGGGGCCGATGAAGAACACGTCGATCCCTTCCACCGCGAGGAGTTCGTCGATATTGCCGATCGCCTCCAGCGTCTCGACCATCGAGACGACTAGCCGCTTTTCGTGATCGGCCGGACAGGCGTAGCGAACCGCATCGACGATAGCGCGGGCCTGATCCGCGGTATCGACCATAGGCACCATCAGGCCATCAGCCCCGGCATTCAGATAGCGGATTAGCAGCGAGCGCTGGTGGGAATCCGGCCGTACGATCGCGGCCCCGCCGGCACCACGTATGACCTGCGCGGCATTCCGCACATCCTCGAAACCCCACGCACCATGCTCGCAGTCGACGAAGATCGAGTCCGCGCCAAGCTCCACCAGCCGCGCCGAGAGGCTGGCCGATACATGATGGGGATTGAACATGGTGATCGCCTCACCCTTCGACAGGCGTTCGCGCAGCTTGGCTCCATTCATGGCCGTTCCTTCCGGTCTATCTTTTTGGCTTGTCGGGGGTGTCGTCCGGCGCGCCGACCCAGCGCGCGGTCTCGATATCGGCTGACGTATCGCGCATGAAGGTCGGGCAGATCTGCAATTCGGGAATCATCGCGACCTTCTGCAGGCTGGCGCAGAGCAGCACCGCCCGGGCCACGTCATACGGATCGAGCATCACGGCACGTTCGCTCTCCAGCGGCGGTCGCGCGCGATTGTCCATGATCGGCGTGTTGGTCTCGCCGGGCAGGATCGTGGTCGCGCGGATCCCCTGGTTGCGGTAGGTGTTGTGCAGGAAGGTCATGAAGTTCTTCACGCCCGCCTTCGCCGCGCCATACGCAGCACCGCCCAGCAGGTTCGGATTGAGCGCCGCGAGCGACGACACGGTGATGATCGTACCCTCGCCTTTTGCGATCATGCCCGGCAGCACCGCCTGGGTGAGGTTGAATACCGCGGTGAGGTTGACGTTGACCGTGGAATTCCATTCCTCCTCGCCGATGAAGCGGGCGTTCAACACTTTGCTGGCACTGCCGGCATTGTTCACGAGAATGTCGACAGCGCCGACAATGGCGCCGACCCACGCAACCGCTTCAAGGATCGCCGCGCGAGACTCGATATCGAGGGACCGGCTGATCGCTCGGCCGCCCTGCTTCTTGATCTCCGCTGCGACTTCCTCAAGCGGTTCGATCCGGCGGCCGGTGAGTACGACGGTCGCGCCTTCCCGCGCCAGCAGGATAGAAGCCTCCCGACCGATGCCGGTGCCGGCGCCGGTGACGAGGGCTATCTTCCCATCGATCAGACCCATGATGTCTCCTATTCGGCGGCCGCAGGCGTCGCGCGCGTGTGGCGGTAGATTTCCCGGGCCGCCTCAGGGGTAATCAGTCCCTCCGCGAGATCAAGTTCGATCAGTTCGCCGACGCGCTCGGACGTCCGGCCCCATCCGCCGCCGCCGGGCGTTTCGACCTCGAGCCGATCGCCGGTCTTCAGCACGACCTTACCTTTCGGAAATTGCGGCTGGCCATTTTTTTGCACCTTCCCGGCGCTCCCGGACTGGCCATCCACCACACCGAAGCAGGGATGCCGCACGCGCTCAGAGGCCAAATAGATGCTCATGGGGCCCTTGCCGAGATTGCGCAGGATCAC
Organism: Bradyrhizobium sp. AUGA SZCCT0182; assembly: GCF_018130185.1. NCBI lineage: Bacteria > Pseudomonadati > Pseudomonadota > Alphaproteobacteria > Hyphomicrobiales > Nitrobacteraceae > Bradyrhizobium > Bradyrhizobium sp. AUGA SZCCT0182. The sequence goes on from NZ_JAFCLY010000037.1 coordinate 6,297, forward strand.
GCGCTGGCCGAGCCCTCCGCGATATTTGCCGGCGCCACCCGAGTCCGCAATCAGTTCCTTGCACTCGGTCAGAACGGGCACGGCGATCTCAAACATCTCGATCGCCGTTACCTTGCAGTTCGACGGAAAACTCAGGGTGTCGAGACCGTCAATCTCCGATCGCGCGCCCTGCCCGCCATGGAAGTTCTGGACCGAGCCGTACTGCGTGCCATCGTCGCGCTGGCCGACGCAATTGGCGGCCCATATCGGCGCACCGCCGCTGTCGCCCATCACCTTGTCCGGAACCACGTTCTCCAGCGCCTTGAAAATCAGCGAGGGGATGACGTGCCCGATCAGATTGCGCGAATTGCCCGCCGTCCATGCGTTCGGATTGAGGATGGAGCCTTCCGGCGCTTCGTCGGTGATCGGGGTGATACAGCCTTCATTGTTAGGCGTGTCGGGGTCCAGCAGGCATTTCAGGGCATAGACCGAATGGGCGTAACGGTAGTTGGTCCGGCAATTGATCGAGTGCAACACCTGGTCCGACGAGCCGGCATAGTCGACGTGAATGGAATCGTCCCGCACGATCACGGCCGCCTTCAGCTTGACGTCGACATCGTAGCCGTCGAGCAGCACTTCTGCCGTGTACGTGCCGTTGGGCCATTGGCGGATCGCCTTGCGGGTCTGCGCTTCCGAACGCGAATGGATGGCGTCGGCGAGATCGTCGATCTCGTCGAGCTCGTATTCATCCAGGAATTTCAGCAGCTCGCGTCCCATGACATTATTCGCCGCCACCATCGACTCGAGATCGCCCAGCACTTCCGTCGGCAGGCGCACGGACGCGGCGATGATGTCGAGCACGTCTTGGTTCGGAACGCCGGCCTTGTGCAGCTTGACGATCGGGAAGCGAATGCCTTCCTCAAAGATGTCGCTGGCCTCCGAATGCAGCGGCCTTCCGCCGACATCAGGCAAATGCGCGATCGAGCCGGCATAGGCGACGACCTTGCCGTTCTTGAAGATCGGCGTAATCATGGTGACGTCGGGCAGATGGCCGGTGCCGATCTCGGGGTCGTTGGTGGCGAGCACGTCGCCTTCGCTGAGCGTCTCGGCTGGAAACTTCGGCAGAAAATACTTTTGTGCGGCGACCGGCAGTGACGTGATGAACACCGGGATCGACCACGTGCATTGGGCAAGCGCCCGGCCGCGGCTGTCCAGCAACACGGTCACATAATCGTGGTTCTCGCGTACGATCGGCGAGAAGGCGGTACGTCCCAAAACATTGTCGGCCTGATCGGCGATGAAGATCAGGCGATTCCACATCACCTGGAGATTGATCGGATCGTTGAAATCGGGGGTATTTTTCGACATCGCGCGCCGTCCTCAGAGAATGTTGATCACGAGATTGCCGTGCCCGTCGACATGAGCGATGCCGCTTGGACCAACGACAGCCGTGGACTCGCGCTGCTCGATGATGGCCGGGCCCTTCACCGGCTGATCGAGCGGGAGCTTGTAATGATCGTAGACGGGCGTCTCGACGTAGGCGCCCAGCTCGTTGAAGTACACCGATCGCTTGCCCTTGAGGGCGTCTGCGACCTCCGCTTGATGTGGACGGGTGACCTGATCCTTGCCGCCGCTGGAACGAAGCCGCCAGGTGATGACCTCGAGCGACGCCGCTACGGTTCGGCCAAACAGCTCGCGATAGAGCTTGGTGAAGTTGTCCATCAACTGCCGGAGAAATTCGTCCTTCGGCAAATTACGGTCAGGCAACGCAACCGTAATCTCGTGGCCCTGCCCGACATAGCGCATGTCGACGGTGTAACGGTTGGTGATCGCCGCTTTCGCGACGCCGGCAGCGCTCACGACTTCGGCTCCTTGTGCGGCCAGATCGTCAAGCAGCAGCCGCATTCCGTCAAAATCCCAATTGTCTACGCCCATCGGGAAACTGGCGGACAGATCCACGGCAACAGGCGCGATGAGGAGCCCGATTGCTGATGTGACCCCGGCACCCGTCGGGCAGATGATGCGCTTGATGCCGAGCTTGCGCGCGATCCCGTAGGCATGCACCGGACCGGCGCCGCCGAAAGCCACCATCGGCAGCGAGCGTGGATCGACGCCAAGGTCGGTCGCATGCATGGCCGCCGCCTTGCTCATGGATTCATTGACGAGGTCGTGGATACCCCAGGCGCAGCGGTCGACGCTGACGTCGAGCGCGGTTGCAAGCTTTTTCATCGCCTCTTGGGCTGCATCTTTCGAGACCTTGAACGAGCCGCCGACGAAGGATTCGACGCCCATATAACCGAGCAGGATGTCGGCGTCGGTGACGGTCGGCTCGGTGCCGCCGCGCTGGTAGGCCGCCGGACCCGGAAGCGCGCCGGCCGAGCGCGGACCGACATCGAGAAGACCAAGCGGATTCTTTGCAGCGATGGATCCGCCGCCCGCGCCGATCTCGATCATCTGGATCGACTGGATCTTGAGCGGAAAACCGGACCCTTTGCGGAAGCGCTGATAATGCGCCACTTCGAGGTCGGTGCCGACGGTGGGCTCGCCATTCGGGATCAGACAGAGCTTGGCCGTGGTGCCGCCCATGTCGAACGAAAGCACGCTCGCCTCGCCCGCTGTTCTGCCGAATTCGGCGGCAGCGACCGCACCGGCGGCGGGCCCCGACTCAATCAGACGCACCGGCAATTCGGCGGCGCGCAGGCTCGGAACCAGGCCGCCGGACGACGTCATCCACAACACCTGCCGGTCGATACCCTTGTTGGCGAATTCGCGCTGCAAATGGGCGACGTGGCCGGCCATCTGCGGCCGGGTATAGGCATTGACGACCGTCGTCGAGGCGCGATCGAACTCGCGCACTTCCGGACAAACTTCCGAGGAAAGTGATACGAAGATGTCGGGGCTCTCTTCCCGCAGCAGCGCGGCAATGCGCTGTTCGTGCTTCGGGTATTTGTAGGCGTGCAGCAGGCAGACCGCGACGGATTTGATGCCCTTGCTACGCAGCCGCCCGGCGATCTCCCGGATGGCGTCTTCCTTCAATTCGGTGACCACGGCGCCATCGGCAGTCATGCGCTCCTCGGCACCAAAACTGTTGGCGCGCGTGACCAGCGGATCGGGATATCGGAGGTTCAGGTCATAGAGATCGTAGCGGCCCTCGTTGCGGATGCGCAGCATGTCCTGGAAGCCGGCGGTCGAGATGAAACCGGTTTCCACACCCTTGCGTTCGAGAACGGCGTTGGTGACGACGGTGGTGGCGCCGAGCACCTGGAGTTTGGCCAGATCGATCACGCTGGCAAAGCGGTCGAGCAATTCCGTCGCACCCTGCACCACGGCCTCCGCCGGATTTTTCGGCGTGCTCAAAACCTTGTGCAGATGCAATTCGCCGTCGTCGTCGAGCAGGGCGAAATCGGTGAAGGTGCCCCCGGTATCAAATGCGAGCTTGGCCATTGTTTCCTCGGCGCGACGGTTCTGCAGGCAGCGCGGGAACGGTCCCGAACGACCCGATGAATCATCGAGCCCGGATCACTGGAATCCCGTTATGGTTGAGGCTACGGGATGCAACTGGCGCCAGCCAACACAAGTGCGGTCTGCCGCCATAGACTTTGGTTATGGCGCCGCCCGGATCCCCTGCGGGTGCTTGCGCATCAGTTTCTCCACCACATCGAGGAGCACCGATCGGACCGCCACTGCGGGTTCCGACAGCGGTAGATGATCGGAGGTGCAAAGCGAGACCGTGGCCTCGATCACCGGACGCACCAGGCGCCTTATATCAGCGCCGGCAAAGCTCGAGGCGCCGGCGGCGACAGAGGCAGGCAATATCGTCGAACCGAGACCGTCCATGACCGCCGCCCCCAGCGACGAAACCGACTCGATTTCGGAGGCCACGTTAGGGACGACCCGCGCCCGGGCAAGGGATTCGTCGATCAGGCGGCGCAGAAAGTGGCCCCTGCTCGGCAACAGCAGCGCAACATCGGTGAGGGACGAAAGCGGCAGCGCCTCGGTCGCCGGCTTGTCGAATGCAGTTCCCGGGGGCGATACCAAAAACAGTTCCTCCCGAAACAAGGGCCGCAACACGACCCCCTTGATCGGCTCCGAACCATAGATGATCGCCATGTCCATCTTGCCGGTCATGATCAACTCGCTCAGCACATGACCGAAGCTGTCATTGATATGGACGATGATCTGGGGATGAAGCACCTTCATCTCCTTCAGGATCGGCAAGGACAGCGCACTCGACGTCGAATAGGTCGCAAGGCCGATCGAGACCCGCCCGGCCAAGGATTTCGAGGAGTTATCGATGTCGATCTTCGCCTGCTCGATCTGCTTGAGTAGCAATTGTGCATGCCGATACAATACGAGGCCGGCCTCGGTCGGCGTGATGCCAGTGTTGCTGCGTGTCAGCAGCTTGTGCTTGAAATGGCTCTCAAGGGCTGCGACCTGCTGGGACAGCGCGGGCTGAGCGGTACGCAGGATGCTGGCGGCGCGGGATACGCTGCCGGCGTCGACGATCTTCACGAAGCTCTTCAGTTTGGTGAAATCAACGCTCATGGCCCCGCCGCTTCGATCCTGCAAGATGCAGGATAGGTCGATGACGACAGGAGAACAAGGCGCTGCCGGCCCGGGCACTGTCGGCCCGGGTACTCCCGCCGCCTCAGCGCAGGGCGGCGCACGCCTTCTCGATGCGGTCGCACGCCTCCTTGATCATCTCCATCGATGTCGCGGTCGAAAGCCGGAAATACGGCGAAAGCCCATAGGCCGCGCCGTGGACCGACGCGACCCCGCCCTTGTCGAGGAGGTAGAGGACGAAGTCGAGGTCGCTGCCGATCGCCTTGCCCTCCGGCGTGACCTTGCCGATGGCACCGGCACAGCTCGGATAGAGATAGAACGCGCCGTCCGGCACGACGCAGCGCAGATGAGGCACAGCATTCAGGCGGGCGCAGGCATAATCGCGGCGCTCCCGGTAGAGCTTGACGCTTTCGCCGACGAAGCTCTGCTCGGCGACAAGCGCGTGTGCCGCGGCGGCCTGGCTGATCGAGGACGGACAGGACGACATCTGCGACTGCAGCTTGTTGATCGCCGCGATCAGGCCGGCGGGACCTGCGGCGTAGCCGATGCGCCAGCCGGTCATCGCGTATGATTTCGAAACACCGTTGGTAAGAAGGATGCGATCCCTGAGCGCCGGCACCACTGCCGCGATCGTCGTCATCGGCTCGTCGCGGAACCAGATCTGATCGTAGATGTCGTCGGACAGCACCATGACATGCGGATGGCGGAGCAGCACCTCGCCCAGTGCCTGGAGTTCGGCCTGATCATAGGCGGCGCCCGTCGGGTTCGAGGGCGTATTGAGGATCAACCATCGCGTTCGCGGCGTGATCGCCGCCTCCAGCGCGGCCGGGGTCAATTTGAAGCCGACGTTCTCGGAGCACGCAACGATAACAGGCTTGCCGTCGTTGGCGATCACCATGTCCGGATATGACACCCAGTACGGTGCGGGGATGATGACTTCCGCCCCCTCCTCCACGCTTGCCATCAATGCCAGGAAAAGGATCTGCTTGGCGCCGCCGCCGACACAGATTTCGCTTTCCACATAGTCAAGTCCAAGGCGGCGCTTGTAGTCGGACATGATCGCAGCGCGCAGCCCCGGTGTCCCATTGACGGCGGTATATTTGGTCTCGCCGGCGTCGATCGCCGCGTGCGCAGCGGCCTTGACGTGGTTCGGGGTGTCGAAATCCGGCTCGCCGATCGTCATATCGACGATGTCGTGCCCGGCGGCCTTCAACTCGCGCACGCGAGCCGCGGCGGCCGTGGTCGGAGAAATCTTGATGCGCGACACACGCGCGGCAGGTACGAAGATGGTCACGGTAGCTTCCTCTGAACGATGATCAGTGTTCGGCTTTGGCCTCGCCCCGCATCCGGCCCGTCAGGAAGAGCTCGCCGAGCTCATCGTGGGTGATGTCCGCAGGCCTGCCGTCCCAGATTACCTTGCCGAGACGCAGGATGACCGCGCGGTGCGCGACTTCCATTGCCTTCTTGGTATTCTGCTCGACGAGCAGGATGGTTTGCCCGCCGGCGTTGATGCGCAGCAATTCGTTGAAGACGATGGCAATGGCCGCCGGGGAAAGACCGACCGACGGTTCGTCGACGAGCAGTATCTTCGGCCGTTGCAGGACGGCCATCGCCACCTCAAGCAATTGCTGCTCGCCGCCCGACATGTTGCCGGCCAGTGTGTTGCGTCGCGCTTTCAGGATCGGAAACAGGTCATAGACATAGTCGCGGTCGGCCCTGACCCTGGCGTCGCGAAGCGTATAGGCGGCCATTTGGAGATTCTCGTCGATCGTCATGACCGGAAAATTGCAGCGGCCCTGCGGCACGAAGGCGATGCCTTCGGCGAGGATCGCCCGCGACTTGTAGCCGGCGATATTCTTGCCCTGCCATTCGATGCTGCCGTCCTTGATCGTCGTCATGCCATAGAGCGACTTCAGGAGCGTCGACTTGCCCGCGCCGTTCGGCCCCATCAGGGCGACAAATTGCCCCTGCGGCACGTCGAGGTCGACGCCGTTGAGGATATCGAGCGAACCGTAGCCGGCGCGCAGACCCTTGATCGAGAGACTGGGATCAACCACCGAGATAGGCCTCCCGCACCGCCGGGTTGCGAACAATTTCGTCGGGTGTCCCTTCGGCCAGCTTGCGCCCCTGATCGAGCACGACGATTCGTTCGCAGATGTCGGTGACGACATCGATGTTGTGCTCGATCACCAGGAAGCTGACGCCAAATTTCTCGTTGGCGAAGCGGATGCTCTCGACGACGCGCTCGATCAGCTTGGGATTGATGCCGGCCATCGGCTCGTCGAGCAGGATCAGTTTGGGCTCCGGCATCAGCATCGACGCGAACTGGATCAGCTTCTGCTGGCCTCCCGACAGTTTTCCGGCGGGCTGATGACGGACATCCCAGAGCCCGGCGATCTTGATAAATTCGCGCGCGCGTTCCCGCAACGCCTCGACACGGGCGCGCGCCATGGCACCGATTCCGAAAGTGGACCAGAGGTCCGGAAAGGTGAACATCTGGCCCGCAATGACGAGGTTTTCCTCAACGTCGAGGGCGCTGAACACCACGGTCTTTTGGAACGAGCGCAGCATGCGGCCCTCGCGGGCGATGCGGTTGAGCGACCATCCCGTGATGTCCTGACCGTCGAGTTTCACCGCACCGGCGTTCGGCTTGGAGAGACCGGTCGCACAGTCGAAAAAGGTCGACTTGCCCGAGCCGTTCGGGCCGATAAGCCCGCAGATCTCGCCGCGATTGACATGCAGACTGACGTCATCGACCGCGCGCACCGCGCCGTAGGACTTGTGCAGTCCGGAGATTTCAAGGATGGGCAGACCGGTCATTTGCGCTCCCTGAGAAAGGACCAGAAGCGATCAATCAGCGGCGCAAAGCCCTTCGGGAACCAGAACACCAGCGCCAGCAGGCAGAACCCGTAGGCGATCATCCTGACTTCAGGCGCGACGCGAAGGGCTTCGGAGAGGCCGACGAACAACAGGCTGCCGAACACGACACCCGAGATCGTTCCCGCACCGCCGCCCAGGACGATGATGAGCATCGTCGTCGAATAGTACATCTGAAACGTGAGCGGACTGACCACCGTCAGGTAATGCGCATAGACGCTCCCGCCGAGACCTGCGAAAGCCGCGCTGATCATGAACACCACCAGCTTGTAGCGCCAGGTCGGAATGCCGACGGATTCGGCCAGCGTCTCGTTCTCGCGAATGGCGACCATGTTGCGCCCGGCCGCCGACCGCACGATCAGATACGCCGCGAGCGTGGCCATCACTGCGATGACCAGCACCAGATAGTAGAAGCTCGTGGTTCCCGAGATCGTGAATGATGCCGGCCCAAGCGCGAAATAGGGTTTCGGAATGCCCGACAGCCCCATGTCACCGCGGGTGAGGCTGATCCAGTTCTTGGCGATCGCCTGCCCGATGATGACGAAGCCAAGCGTACACATCACAAAGGACGTGGCGCGCAGCCTGAGCGCCGGAATGCCAAGAGGCAGGGCGATGGCCGCGGCAAGCAACCCCGCCGCTAGGAAGTTCAGATAGAACGGCGTGCCGAAACGGACCGCCATCAGGCCGGACGTATAGGCGCCGATGCCGAAGAACGCGGCCTGCGCCAGCGATAGCAGGCCGGTATAGCCGACCAGCAAATTGAGGCCGTGGGCCGGCAACAGGAAGATCAGCGCGATGATGATCGCGTGCAGGGCATAGTTGCCGAGAAACAATGGGGCCAAACAGGCGGCTACCGCCAGCGCCGCGCCGAACGGCAACCGCAGATCGCGTCGGGGCGCCGGGAGTGAGAGATCGTTGGGCGACATCGTCTGTCCTCGAACAATCAGAAGCGGGCTTGCGCGGAGAACAGCCCGTGGGGACGCCACATCAATACGAGCATCAAGGTTGCAAAACCGACGGTGTCGCGGAACTGGAGGCCGACATAGGTTGCCACCAGGCTTTCCGCGATGCCGAGGATCATCGCCGCGAAGAACGTGCCGCGAACGTTACCCAGCCCGCCCATGATGATGACCGGCAAGGTCTTGAACGTGATGATCTCGCCCATCCCGCCATAGACGCTGACATTCACCGGCGCCGTCAGCACGCCGGACAACGCCGCCAGGCAAGCTCCGAGAATGAACGTCCGAAGCGCCACTTGGGGTACGTCGATGCCGACCACCGCGCAGCACTCGATATTCTGGGACACCGCGCGCATGGCTTTTCCCATGCGGCTGTAGGTAACCATCAATTCCAGTCCGACGAAGACCAGAATGCAGACGATGATGATCAGGACACGTTGCTCTGCCAGCGTGAAGCCAAAGATCGAGACCGGCTCGATGTAGCCGCCGGAGAAGAATTTATAGCCGCCGCCGAAGACGAGGATCACGGTGTTCTGCAGGACCAGCGCGATGCCGAGCGTCGCCAGCACTCCGGTTTCCGGCGGGGCGCCCACGATGCGCTGCATCACGAACTGGCCGACGACCACAGCTATGACCGCGGTCGCCACCACGCCAATCACGATCGCAACGGGATAAGGCAGATCGAAATATTCGATCGCGAACCAGGCACCAAAGGTGCCCAGCATGTAGTATTCGCCATGCGCGAAATTGATGGCGCGCAGCACACCGAAGATCATCGTCATTCCAACGGCGACGATGGCGTAGACGGAGCCGGAAACGATGCCGTTGACGATCTGCTCGAAGATCGCGGACACCATTTTGGTTACTCCTCTTTCGCGTTCACTTGGCGGGATACTTGATTTCGGCTGCGTAGGCTCCCTTGATGGCCGGCTTGCCGTTCTCGATCTGAAGCAGGATCATCGGCAGGCGTGCCTGGTTATGATCGTCGAAGGTCACCTCGCCCATCGCGCTATCGTACTTGATCTTCGATAGGGCGTCGCGGACCTTGGCACGGTCGGCACTGCCGGCCGCTTCGATGGCCTTGGCCAGAAGATGCACGGTTTCCCAATGCACATAAGCGTGATTGTTGGGAGTCTCGCGATATTTGGCTTTGAACTTCTCCACGAAAGCGAGGCTCTTCGGAGCGTCCCACGCCGGCAGCCACGCAGCGGCCTCTACGGCGCCTTCGAGCGCCTTCGGCGCCGCCTTGATGGTGCTTTCGGTATTGAATTCCGCATTTCCGATCAGCGGTACCTTGCCGGCCAGGCCGACTTCGATCATCTGGCGCCCGATGATCGGCGTCGTGTCCGCATTGCCGTACATGATAATCGCCTGAGCACCGGAGTCGCGGATCTTGGCGAGCACACTGCGAAAATCGACCTCGCCTTCCTTGTAATAGTCCTCCGTCAGGATCGTGCCCTTGAGCCCGGGAAGATATTTCTTCGTGAAGTCGACTGCCGCGCGCCCATAGTCGGTATCGACGGAGAGCACGGCAAACTTCGTGAAGCCTCTTTTCTCGGCAGCATATTGGATGACGATGAGGGCGCGGTTTTCATCGGTCGGATAGTTACGGAACGTCCATTTGAAACCGCCGACGCCCGCAGCATAGGTGATCTTCGGGTTGGACGAGGCGGCATTGAGCAGCAATACGCCCGCGTCCTCGGCGACGGGCTGCATGGCGAGCGTCACCGAACTCGACACGTCGCCGATGATGAAGTCGACTTTGTCCAGGTCGATCAGGCGGCGCGTGGCCGAAACGCCTTCGACCGGCGTGCCCTGGCTGTCGCCCGAATTGATCGCGATCTTGCGGCCAACAACGCCGCCGGCATTATTGATTTCCTCTATGGCCAGTTGGGCTCCGCGCAGCGAGAAGGAACCGTAGCGGGCGTTCGGCCCGCTCATGGGAGCGACGATGCCAAGGCGGATCGTTGCATCCTGGGCCCAGACATCGACCGATCCAACCCCCAGCCCGATCAAGCCCATAGCGAAGCAGAATGCCCTGCGATCAAGTTTGTGCATCATGACCTCCTCCATCCAAAACACTGGCGGCTTGCCTCACCGTAGCTCACCGTCTCGCGAACGGGCGCATCCGGTTTGTGACAATGAGACTATGGTCGCGGGCCAGACCGGGGGAACCACAACTGCAATCTGCCACCATAGCGTTTAGTTATGGCGACCTGCATGGACGCGTGCGCATATCAATTGCATCCATCCTCGGGTTACTGAGCAACAGGTCTTGCGGACTAAAAACGCCCATGCTGCGCGCGGATCTCCGCGTTCGAGGCACTCCTGGTGGGGTGGAAGGCGATCGAACGCCCCTAGGCGCTTAGCTCATTTCGAAGGCCAAAGTAATTGGATTGCCCCCGCTTTCCATACTCCGTCCGAACCTGCGATACCCTCCCCAAATACCCTAGTTCTCGGCGATCTGCGCAAGACATCGACGCTGGTACGGTCAAGCGCTATTGCGCAGGCGCTTCCGGAAAAACGCGCGCACTTCACCTCAGCACCCCGCCGCCAGCTTCCGGAACAGGCTGTCCCTGTAGAGCAACGCATGCTGATCGAGCGAGGCTGCCGCCACGACACGGCCGATATAGATGTGATGCGTCCCGGAGCCGATCGAGATTACCGATCTCGCTTTGCTGCCGGCTACAACCAATGGAATCCGCGAGAGACCACGCGAGACGACTTCCGTCGAAGGCTCGATGAACTCTACTGATCGCAACCCTGCACGCCGCTATTGTCGAGACCCAGCCTCGACGCAAAGTGCGAGTTAGCGCGGGCGATGACTGCGATGTCGGTATGACGTGCCGAACAACGTCATGGCAGTTTGCGGACCCACTCGACGATGACCTTAACGACGGCCTGCGGCTGCTCGGGGATCAATGCGTGGCTCGCGCGCGGGATGATCATGACAGTGGCGCGCCCGCCGAACTCGTCGCGGCTCTCGTACCATTTTTCCCTGGGCTTGAATGGGTCGCTATCAGGCACCAGGTCCAGTATCGGCACGGTGCCCGCCTGCCAGTATTCCGCCTGGCTGGTGGCGGCGGCAGCGACGCCCTGGCTGCGGTGGGCGGCCGGCGCCCAGCCGTTCAACCAGACCGATGCATCGTGGCCTTCCAGGAAAAACCCACGGCGCAAGGCGGCGAGACGCACGTCATCCGGCAAACGCGAGTCCGCGGCCTGCTGCACATCGTCGCGCAGGTAGTCCGGAAACGTCCTCGCGGCTGCCGCGACAAGCACGATGCCGCGCACGAGTTCGGGATGATCGGTCGCCGTCATGCGGGCTACCCAGTTTCCGTAAGCATGCCCCGCGATGACCGCGGGCCCGGCCTTTTCGCGACTGATCACGAACGCAACGTCGCGCGCGAGGTCCTGCAGACGGACGCCTTCCAACGGCCCGGTGCTGCGGCCGGCGCCACGCGGTTGCGGCCTCAGCACGCGGAACCCGGCGCCAGCGATGCCGGCGGCGACCTCGTCGAAGTCCTCGGAACCGCGTCCACGCGACGGCAACATGACGACGAGCGGACCGCTGCCCTCAGCGATCAGGTCGATGGCAACGTCGTCATAGGTGACGACCTCGCGCGTTCGCGGCGCCTGCGCCGCAGTTGACGCCGCATCGCAGACGACGAACACGAAGAAGATCGCCACAGCAAGCCGGCGCATCGGAGCATCGTCGGTTTCACGCACGGAAGCGATCATGGTCGGTCAGAACGTCGGCTTACGCTTCTCGCGGAAGGCCGCCTGCGCTTCCTTGAAATCCGCCGTGGTGGCGAGCATCGCTGTCTGCGACTGCTCGAATTTGTAACCCTCCTGCAACGGCTGGTTTTCCGTGACCAGGAACGATTTCTTGGCGGCGCGCACGGCGAGCGGGCTCTTCGACGCAATCTGGCGGGCGATTCCTTGCGCCGTCTCCATGAGTTCATCGCGCGGCACCGACATTGACGCTACGCGCATGCGCAGCAATTCCTGCCCGGTGACGCGACGCGCCGTGTAGATCATCAGGCGAGCATCCGACTCGCCGAAATGGCGGCGCACATGGGCGACGCCGCCCGCGAGCACATAATCGACCTCGGTCATCGACAGATAGGCATCGTCCGCGGCGACGATGATGTCGCAACAGAGCGCCAGCACGCAGCCGGCGCCGATGGCCCCGCCGTTGAGCGCCGCGATCACCGGCTTTTCGCACTCCATGACGCAGTTGAAGCCTTCACGCACTTTACGTCCGTGGGTCGTGTAGGCGCCCGGCACGCTCGGGTCGGGGCGGTCTTTGAGGTCGGCGCCGGCCGAAAACAGCTTGCCCTGCCCGGTGAGCACGATGGCGCGAACGTCCGGTCGCTGTCCCAAACTGTCAAAAATCCGCGTGATCTCTTCCCGGAATTTTCCATTCTGGGCATTCACCGGCGGCAGGTTGATCGTGACCGTCGCGACGTAGTCGGCGACGTCAACGAGGCAGGTTTCATAGGTCTCGGTCATCGTGGTTTCCTCTCAGTCAAGCGGGGCTGCGGCGTCGAACCCGTAGAGCCGTGCGGGATTATCGACGAGAATGCGGGTGCGAAGCGCGGCGTCGCCCGTCCAGGCGTCGAACAGATCAAGCAAATGCCCGGCATCCGGCGCGGGTGACAGGCGCACATAGGGCCAATCGGAGCCCCACAACACGCGGTCGGGATTGGCTTGGACAAGCGCGTCATGAAGCGGACGCACGTCGGCGTATTCGGGCGCAGCCGACGACACCCGGCAGATTGACAATTTGACCCAGATCCGCGCCTCGCGCAGCGCCGCGAGCAGCAGCTGAAAGCCCGGGTCGGCAACGCCGCGGGCGGGATCCGGCTTGCCCATGTGGTCGAGCACGAGAGGCACGCCGAGCGGCAGCAGGCGCGGCAACCACTCGAGATATTGGACGGTGCCGGCCCAGAGCTGGGCGTGCAGTCCGTGCTCGCGAATTCTCGGCGCCAACGCGACGAACTGATCGAAGCCGACGCTGCCGGGGTAGCGCACGCCGCCAGGAGCGTGTGCCTCGACAAAGCGCAGGCCGACGATGTCTCCGAGCTTCCAGGCAGCGAGCGTCGCGTCGCTCACCGTTGTATCGGCTGCGGCTACGGCCTTGAGCGCGCCCGCGGAGGCGGCAAGGGCATTCAGCATCGCCGACGGATCGAAGCCGTAGGGCGCCGCCTGGGTCAGGACGCCGCGCGCAAAGCCGAGTTTCGTGCGAATCTTCGCGTGCACATCGGGCGTGGCTTCGGGAAGCGCATAGACAGACGGCGCAGACGAAACGAAGCGGTCAAATGGGCCGAACACGTGGCTGTGCACATCGCACGCGCCCGGTGGAAGCGGCCGTCGCGGCGGGCTGGCGTCCGGAGCGATGATCGTTGGCGGCTGCGATGCTCCGGTCATGACTTTTCCGATCTGGAAACAAGCGCCGGCGGCAATAGCGTCAACCCGTTGCCGAGTTGTTTCAGCGGCGGCTCGACGCCGTCGGGAAGCGGGATCTCATGCGAGTTGAGCGTCATCGAGACCATCGTGTAGTAGCCCACGAGTGCGGTCAGTTCGACGACACCGCGCACGCCCCAGCGCTGCTCGACCTCGCGATAGGTGGTGACATCCGGCTCGCCCTGCTGCTGGAGCTGGCGGGCAAATTCGTAGACGACGGTTTCGTCGCGGGTTTCAAACTGCGGCGCCTTGCCTACGCGGATCGCTTCGATGGCGGCCGCGGCCAACCCAGCTTCGCCTGCCGCTCTGGCGTGCACCCACCACTCGATCTGGCTGGTCCAGCGCCGGCCAGTCACCAGAATCGCAAGCTCTTTCAGCAATGGCGGCAGGCACGTCTGGTAGCGCAGATATTCCCCGAGGCTCGACCAGCGCGCCGCAAGTTCCGGAGAGTGGATGACGGCACGCAGCGGCCCGATCAACTGTCCGCGCGGCCCAGACACGGCCGCATCGTAGACGCGACGCTGATCCGCGCTCATCTCATCGGGGGTTGGCAGAGGAATGCGCGCCATGACTTTCCTTCGCATCGCTTGATTTCAGATGATGCCGCGCGCCGCGAGCGCATGGATGGCCGCTGCGTCGAAGCCGATCTCGGCCAGGACTTCGTGCGTATGTTGGCCGAGCAATGGCGGCGCGGCGTCGAAGCTCAACGCGGCATCCTTAAAGCGCATCGGACTGACGACTTGCGGCACAGTGCCGGCACTTTGGTGAGGCAAGTGCCGCAGCATCTGCCGGTGCTTGATCTGCGGGTCGTCGAACACCTGCGGAATGGAGTTGATCGGCGCGCACGGCACGCCGGCGGCATCGAGCCGTGCGGCAAGATCGTCGCGCGAAAAATCGCGGAAACGCTCCGTCAGCAGGCCGGTCAGCATGGCGTTGTTGCGAACGCGATCGGCATTTCTGGCGAAACATGCGTCGGTCGACCACGTAGACCGCCCGATAGCTTCGCACAGCTTGGAGAACTGCCCATCGTTGCCGACCGCGAGCACGAGATGCCCGTCGGCGCAGGCAAATACGTCCTGCGGCTGGATGTTCGGATGACGGTTGCCGCCGCGTTGCGGCGTCTTTCCGCCAACCAGAAAATTCATCGCCTGATTGGCGAGGAACGCGGCCTGCACATCGAGCATCGCAAGGTCGATGGTTTCGCCTTGGCCGGTCTCGTTGCGCCGGACGACCGCGGCAAGGATGGCGACCGCTGCGTACATGCCGGTCATGATGTCGACGACCGGCACGCCAACCTGCTGCGGGCCGCCGCCGGGCTGGCCGTCGCGTTCGCCCGTGATGCTCATCAGGCCACCCATGGCCTGAATGGCGAAATCATAGGCGGCCTGGTTGCTACGCGGCCCGTCCTGGCCGAAGCCGGTGATGGAGCAATAGATCAGCTTCGGGTGCTTCGCGCGCAGCGTCGCCGCGTCGAGGCCGTAGCGAGCAAGCGCGCCAGCCTTGAAATTCTCGATCACAATGTCGACGTCAGCAGCCAGCCGGCGCACCAACTCCTGACCCTCGGGCGCGGCCAGATCGATGGCGACCGAGCGCTTGGCCCGATTGACCGACAGGTAGTAGCCCGACTCCTTCGTGGGCTTGCCGTCACGATCTTCCAGAAACGGCGGCCCCCATGAACGCGTGTCGTCGCCGCTGCCGGGACGCTCGATCTTGATGACGTCGGCGCCGAGATCGGCAAGCATTTGCGTTGCCCACGGCGCCGCCATGATGCGACCAAGGTCCAGCACCTTGAGATGCGACAGCGGACCAGTGCGCTGCCGTTTGTCCGTTTCAGCCATCGACGATCTCCGTGGCCTTGGCGGACGGGCGCTCGCTGAACGATTGATACCATGCCGTGAGTGCCGGGTGACCGGCCCGCCAGTTGAGATCGGCAAAGCGGAAGTCGAGATACGACAGGGCACAGCCGATTGCGATGTGGCCGATGTCGAACGGCGCATCGCCAAGACGCGGCGCGAGCTGCTCGAAACGCTCGAGCGCCGCGCGCGTCTTCAGCGCAAAGCCTGCGATCCATTCCGGCGTCTGCCGGGCTTGCGGCTTGTCGCGCTCGTTCCGCCAGAGGATCAGCACGTCGAGCAAGCCGTTGGCCAAGGCGTGCCGGGTAAGGGTATTCCAGCGCTCCGGCTTTGACGCGGGAAACAACCGGCCGCCGCCCGCGAGCGCGTCGAAATATTCGCAGATCGTCAGGCTGTCGAAGATCGCCGTTCCATCGTCCAGGACCAGCGTCGGAATTTTGCCGACGGGGTTGTCCGACAGCAGCGCCTCGTTCGGCTTCGACATGGCGACGACGGTGCGCAGCAGCGTCAGCCGTTGCTCAAGCCCGAGCTCATGCGCCGCGATCATCACTTTGCGGACGAACGGGGACCGTGGGGACCAGTGCAGCTTCACGATGGGAACTCTTTTCGGTACCTAAAGCGCTAAAAGCTAGCTTTATAGCCTTTTTGATGTGCTGTCTACTGCAGACCGCACAGGCGCTGCCGCGGCACGGCTCAGCGCAACTTGATATCGACCCGCACCAGGTCACCGCGATAGATGCCGTCTGCGATGAGCACGATGTAGCCTTCCTCATCGACGGCGGTACGCTGGACGAAAGCGACGGGTGCATTAAGCGGCACGCCGAGCAGTTCGGCTGTCTCGAGATCGGCACCGCCGATCGTCAATGTCTGTTGCGCATCCTTGATGACGAGGCCTGGAACGTCAGCCACCAGCTTCAGCGCCGTCTTCGACGTGAACGCGTCGGGCGGAATGCGCGGCACGAGCCGCTCGTCGATGAACACGTCCGCGAGCAGAAAGGCTTCACCGTCGCGCGAGTGCCTGCGCTGCAGCCGTTTGTAGCTCGGAGCCAACTCACCGATGCCGTGCGGCACGATCATCGGGAGCTGACCGTCGGCGGCCGACAGCACTTCGATCGTGGCGCCCTCGCGTGCACGGAGCAACCCCGCGAAATTGGTCTCCATCGTACACCACAGATGATCCTTGGGCTGGCGGCGCACGAACGTGCCCTTGGCGCGGAACCGCTCGATCAATTGCTCACTCTCGAGGATGCCGAGCGCCTGCCGGAGCGTTGCCCGTGCGACGCCCACCTCGGAAGCGAGTTCATCGACCGTCGGGATCTGCTCGCCGACTTTCCACCGTCCCGTCTCGATATGTCGGCGGAACAGGGTTGCCAGCTGGATGTAACGCGGCACGGCGCTTTGGCTGAGGGTGCTCATGACAACGTCTGCATATATGGGATTCCGGCCTGACTTGCAGTAAATAGGATAATAACCTAGCCTAACGACCTGTTACATTCAAGATCGCATTCCGCGCCATGGCGCTTGCCTGCGGAAAAAAGGAGGGGAGGCCATGGCTTCTGTAATCCGTCTCATGCTGCCAACACGTCTTGCCTGCGCCGCATCGGCCCTGGCGTTTGTTGCTGCCATGGCAGGCCCACTTCCGACGGCCGAGGCCCAGGACTTCCCGGCGAAACCGATCACGCTGATTATCCCGTTCCCGGCGGGCGGCGCGACCGACATCGCGGGGCGTGTACTCGCCGAGAGGATGGCGATCTCGCTCAAGCAGCCGATCGTTGTCGACAACCGCGCCGGCGCCGCGGGCGCCATCGGCATCAAGGCGGTCGCGACGGCGGCGCCCGACGGCTATACGCTCGGCGTCAGCGGCGTCGGCACCACGGCATTGCTTGAACCGCTCGGACGTAATCTTGGCTTCAGCCCCGGCAATGATCTCAACTATGTCGGCCATATGGGCTCGTCGGCGATGCTGATCGCCGCCAAGTCCGATCTTGGCGCGAAGTCGATGTCAGAATTGATCGCACTGGCCAGATCGAAGCCGGAGCAGTTGACCTATGGCACATCGGGGATCGGCTCGCCCGGCCATCTCGCGATGGAATGGCTGTTGTTCGACGCCGGCGTCAAAATCATGCACTTGCCCTACAGGGGTAACGCGCCGCTGTTGAATGACCTTGTCGGCAAGCACGCCGACCTCGGTGTACTGACCATCCCCGGCACGTCGGATCAAGTGAAGGCCGGCAATATCGTTCCGATTGCCGTGACGAGTACCGTGCGCTCCGATGAACTTCCCGACGTCCCGACCACGCGTGAGGCCGGGATCAGGGATTTTGCGGCCGAGTTGTGGAATGTGCTGGTCGCACCGAAAGGCACACCTCAGCCGATCGTGGACAAGATCAGCGCCGCCCTCGCCGAGGCGATGAAGGATCCACGCGTGCACGCCCGGTTCAAAGCCAACGGCCTTGTGCCTGTGACCATGACGCCAGCCGAAACCCGCGCCTTCGTCGATACCGAACGCGTCAAGTGGGCCGATGTTGTCAGGAAATCCGGAGTGAAAGCCGATTGAGCGGGACGTCAGCTGCATTTGTGGGGACTCTCGAAAATACCCAATGCGAGGTCGGCATACTCACAAAGGATGTTGCCGATGCCGGCGACGTCTCCACTCCCGTGCGAATCCACCAGCGCGATGTTCTTTGCCGCGAGAACCCCTTCAGAGGCCCGTCATCTTGAGCACAGCCTCGGGCAGGCGTTCGCCCTGGACTGCGATCTTCGAAAGCGCTGTTGCGATCGCCTACAGATCTTTTGCCGAAAGATCGCGATCAATTGATGCCGCGGCAGGTTGGGCGTGATCGTGATATCGCCGATCTCGGACGATGCGTTGCATTCGAGCTTCGTAGTCGCCTTACTCGTCGCGAACGCCTCCAGCTATCCCTCGGGCCGGGTGGAGTACGACTGACACGCTGACCGGCGACGTTCACTGCCGCTGTGCCGCGGCGAATCAACCGTGGCGCTTCACCGAGCGGCGACCAGACACCGCCTTCATCATTTGATCGACAGCCCAGATCGGGCGTTCGTTCGGCCAAAAGAAAAAAGTGGAACGTTAGCCATCGGCGCACCGGCGTCAAATCCCACGCATTGAGTGCGGGTGCTATGTCGGAGGAACTGTCGTTGGCCCCCTGGGCGGCACCTCGCGTAATGCGTCTCTCATCGGCATGCCCTGCTGCGCGCCGGCCTTGAGGCAACTCAAGCCGGCGGCCTCGCATCCGACTTCCAACGCCTTTTTGAGCGACGATTTTTCGCCAATCATGGAAGCAAAGGCGCCAACAAACGTATCGCCGGCACCGGTGGTGTCGACCGGTTGGATGCTCGGCGCCGGCGCGCGAAAACGGGTATCGTCGGCCGTCACGGCTATGGCTCCCTGTGCTCCAGCTGTCACCACGCAAGTCAACCCGTCGGATCTGGCCAGCCAGCCGCAGGCGGCCTCGAAATCCGTCACGCCTGCGTCGAGCGCGGCAGCAAGGTCGAGCGCCTCGTGCTCGTTGACGATGAGGTAATCCGTCGCGTCGAGCAGACCGCGGATCGTCGCGCCTGTCATCTGATCCGGGACCGGCGCCAGGTTCCAGATGACTTTGCCATTGGCCGACTTGACTTTGCACGCCAGGTGGAGGGACTCGGCGTACGGCACCTCCATCTGCAGCACCAGAACGGTGTCGGCGTTCAAGAGTGTCTCCGAGACGTCGGCGGCGCATGCCGTATTGTTAGCGCCGCTTGCCACCGTGATCGCGTTTTCTCCGTTCGGATCTACGGTGATGAACGCGCAGCCCGTCGGCTCATGGACCCTGACGATACGGCTCGTGTCGATGCCGTTGCCGGTCAGGTTCTTGAGAGCCTCATCACCAAACACGTCCTGCCCCAGCCGGCCCGCCATACGGACCTTTCCAGGACCGGCGATCCGTGCGGCGGCGACCGCCTGGTTGGCTCCCTTTCCACCGAACTGGATTTCATAGGATGGAGCGAGCACCGTCCGGCCGGGGCCGGGAATGACCGGCACTCTGGCGACCAGATCGACATTGAGTGAGCCGAACACAAGGATCATCGCCCGCCCCCAAGCAAAAACCTCAGCCTTCCGCATCCATTTCGTGAAGCTTCTGGACGCGTCGCCGGAAATCCTCATCCGTCGAAAACTCGGCGGCAAGAAACGAGGAGATCAGATCGTTGGCGAGCCACGGTCCGACGATCTGGGCGCCAATGCACATGACATTCACATCATCATGCTCGACGCTCTGATGGGCCGAATGGACGTCGTGACAGACCGCGGCGCGGATGCCCTTCATTTTGTTGGCCGCAATCGAGGCACCGACACCGGTACCGCACACCATGATGCCGCGCGCGACTTCGCCAGAAGTGACCTTCTTGGCCACGGCCCGCGCGATATCGGGAAAATCCACCGGCTTCTCGTCATAGGAGCCGACATCGACGACCTCGTGGCCGAGGCTGCGGATATGGTCGATGACGGCTTGCTTGAGCGGCCAGCCGGCGTGGTCGGATCCTATGACGAGGCGCATGTGATTTCCATTTCGTTGTTCTTGGGACCGTGACAGCCGCACCCGGCTGTCACGGTTGGGCTTCGTTCAACCACGCATGTCGGGCGGCAGCTCGACCCCGTGGAATTTCTTGTAGATGGCGTTGAGCTTGCCGTTCTTGACGTTTTCGGTGATCCACGCGTTGAGCTTCTCCAGGAGGCGCGGCTCACCCTTCTTCAGCCCGATGGCGAGTTCGAAGCTGGCGAGCGGGATCTTGGATTCGAAAATGCGCGCCGGATTCTTGACGCCAATCTGGTTGATGATCGTGGCCGACGAGCCGACGCAATCGACCTGGCCGGAGACGGCCGCCGTCACGCCGGTGGCATCGTCATCATAGCGCGCGATCTTCAGCTCCTTGTCCTTCATATTCGACAGCATCGTATCCTGCGTGGTGCCGCGCGAGACGCCCACGGTCTTGTCCTTCAGGTCCGGCCAGTCCTTGACGTTCAGTGACTTCAGACAACCGATATCCGATTGCAGCGTGGCGTACTTCTTCGAGAAATCGATAACCTTGGCCCGCTCAGGCGTGACCGACAGGGTGGATATGATGATATCGGCCTTGCCGGTCTGCACATTCGGGATCCGCGTCGCGCCAGTCGTCTGGATGAATTCCAGCTCGAGGCCCCAATCCTTGGCCAGCATCTCGGCAACTTCGACATCGGAGCCGGTCGGCTTCATGCTGCTGTCCATCATGCCGGACGGCGGGATCGCAAGGTCGGTCGAGATGCGGATCTTCTTGGCCTTGGTGATGTCGTCGAGCAGGTCGGCAAAAGCCGGCTGCGCTGCCAGTGCGAGAAGGCAACATGCCGAAATGGCCGCGCCCAAAAGTTTCCTGTTTTTCATCATTTGTTTTCCTCCGGTTATGATTTCAAATTGCCCGTGCCGACGAACTGCGCGAGTTCGAGGGTAGTTGGCGACGTCAGGATCGAGGCCGGCCCGGTTTCGTGAACCTTGCCGCGATGCATGAAGACGATCCGATCGGCGATGCCTTTGGCAAAACCCATTTCGTGCGTGACCATCACCATGGTCATGCCATCGGCAGCGAGCTGTTCGATTACCTTCAGGACTTCGCCTGTCAGTTCGGGATCGAGCGCCGAAGTCACCTCGTCGAACAGCATGACCTTGGGCTGCATTGCGAGTGAACGCGCGATGGCGGCACGCTGCTGCTGACCACCGGATAGCTGCTCGGGATAGGCATGAATCTTCTCTTCGAGGCCGACCTGCGCCAGCACCTTGTGCGCCAGCGCTTTCGCTTCGGACAGGCCCATTCGTTTCACCGAGCAGGGCGCCAGCGTGATGTTCTGCTCGATCGTGAGGTGCGGAAACAGGTTGTAGCTCTGGAATACGATACCGACATCCTGTCGCAGAGCCCGCAGATCGACGTCTGGAAGATCAACCCTGCGCCCGCAGACGGTGATCTCGCCTCCGTCGACCTTCTCGAACCGGTCGATGCAGCGTAGCGCGGTGCTCTTGCCGGAACCCGACCGGCCGATGACGGCAAGGACCTCGCCGCGCTCGACGGTAAAGCTCACGCCATCGAGCACCTTCAGCGAGCCAAAGCTCTTCTGCACGTCGCGGAGCGACACGATGGGAGTGGAAGATGCGGGTTGCTGCATGTCAGGCCAGACTGAAGTTGGCACTGCCACGTCCCATCCGCCGCTCCAGCTTCTGGCTGAACAGGGACAGCGGGTAGCACATGGCGAAGTACACGGCGGCGATGATCGCGTAGACGATGAACGGCTCGAACAGCGAGTTGTTGACGATCTGACCCGAGCGCATCAGTTCGACGAAACCGACCACCGAGGCGAGCGAGGTGTTCTTGATGATCTGCACCATGAAGCCGACGGTGGGCGGCGTCGCAATGCGGATCGCCTGCGGCAGGATCACCTTCATCATGCGCTGGGTGCGGCTCAGCGCCAGGCCTTCCGCCGCTTCCCATTGCGGCTTTGGCACCGATTGTATCGAGCCGCGCCAGATCTCGCCGAGATAGGCGGCGACATAGAGGGTGAGCGAAGCGCTGGCGGCTGCAAGCGGGGACATCTTGAGGCCAATGGCTGCCAGTCCAAAATAGCCGAGGAACAGGATAACGAGGAGCGGCGTACCCTGAACCAGTTGCACATAGGCGGCACTGAGAAGCCGCACGGACCTCAAGGGAGAAATGCGCGCGAGTGCGATCACGAAGCCGACGATACCGCCGCCAATGAGAGCGATCAGGGAAAGCCCGATCGTCCATAGCGCGCCGTGGCCGAGGAAAAGCAGGTGGTTAGCGTTGAGATGTCCGCCCATGCTTACCTCACAACGCCGTGCCGAGCCGTCGCCGGCGCGGAAACAGGACGAGGCCGAGGCCCCAGAATCCCGAGCGCATGACCAGCGACAGCAGAATGTAAAGCACGGCGACGATGATGTAGGTCTCGAAGGCTCGATAGGTATCCGACTGGATGTAGTTGGCTACGGCCGTCAATTCCTCGGCGGATATCTGCGAGCAGACCGACGAGGCGAGCATCAGCAGAACGAACTGACTGGTCAGCGCCGGATAGACCCTTTCGACGGCGGGCAGCAGGATGATGTGCCAGTAGATCTGGAAGCGCGAGAGCGCGAGCCCTTCGGCCGCCTCGATCTGACCCCGCGGGATCGCCTCGAAACCTGCACGCATGATCTCGGCCGTGTAGGCCCCGACATTGATCGTCAGAGCAACCACCGCAACGGTGAAGGCGGACAGTTTCAGTCCGATGCTGGCAAGTCCGAAATAGACCAGGAATATCTGGACCAGCAGCGGTGTATTGCGGATGGCTTCCACATAGACTTTGCAAATGCGGGCAATCAGCCGGCTATGGTTTCCGCGGCCTACGGCCGCAAGTGTACCGATAAGAGCTCCGGAAACTGTTGCGAGGAACGCGAGTTCGAGCGTCAGAATGGCGCCGCCGAGAAAGTTCGGCCACCGTTCCAGTACCGCGGGAAAGTCGAGTTCGATATTCATTGCAACAGGATCATCCAGCGCTCTGATTGGTCATGCGGTCGTAGACACGGAACAGAGCCTGATTACCGTTCGCGCCTTCGCCGTGCGCCCGCGCGTCGACATATTGGCTGGTGACGAGCGCGGTTCCGGGCAGTGGTACGTTCAACGCCTGGGCATGCTCCTGCACCAGCCTGAGGTCCTTGAGCATCAAGTCGATCCGAAAGCCGGCGCCGACGTCGCCTCCGATCATCGCCGGACCGAGCTTGTCCAGCATCCAGGATGCGGCCGAGCCGCCCAACAGGACGCGGCGAAGCAGGTCCAGGTCGACGCCGGAGGCGCGACCCAGAGCGAGCGCTTCGCAAATCGCTTGGATGTTGATGCCGCAAATCAGCTGATTGCAGAGCTTGACCGTTTGTCCAGCGCCGGACGCGCCGACATGGGTGATGGTGGTGCCCATGGCCCCAAAGAACGGTTCAGCCTTGCCGAAGGCTTCCGCTTCGCCGCCGGCCATGATCGACAGCGCTGCATCTCTCGCGCCGAGCGGTCCGCCGGAGACGGGCGCGTCCATGAAGCTCACGCCGGCCTGCTGCAGATCCGCATGGATGCGGCGGACGGCAACCGGCGAGATCGTGCTCATGTCCACGATCAGCTTGCCGGGAGGCGGCGACTTCAGGAGCCCGTGCTCGCCATAGATCACCGCTTCGACATGCGGCGTGTCGGGCAGCATGGTGATGACGATGTCGGCGTCCCGCGCGGCGTCTGCCGGGTTCTGCGCGCGGACCGCGCCATCCTTTGCGACGTCTGCGACGGCCGCCTCGTTGAGGTCGAAGGCACGGACCGCGTGACCGGCCTTCAGAAGGTTGCGGACCATTTCCCGGCCCATCGTGCCAATGCCGATGAAGCCGACGCTTCCCTTGCCATCCCGTCCCATACGCTTACTCGTCTTCTTGTTGGTTGGAGTTGCAGTCAGCGCGATGCTTTGCGGCCTTCCTTCTCGCCGACGACGGCGCGCCTTCTGTATTCGTCGCCGATCTCAAAATGCTTGCGCAGCGTGGCATCCGCCCGCTCCGGATCGCGTGCGATGACCGCCTCGAAGATGCGCCGGTGATCGTCGATCAGGTACGTCTTCATCGAGGGGAACGACTGCACGAGTTCGCGGCGGCTTCGATGCGAGCGCGTCAAAAGGCCCGCCACCGAATTATGCAGAACCGTCAGCGTTTCCGAGCGCGATGCCAACACGATGGCGCGATGGAATTCGAAGTCGGCCATGCCGCCCGCATCGGCCTCATCGATCGTTTCCTCGATATTCGCGAGGGCGCGTTGCAAGCGTTCGAAATCGGCGATGCCGGCGCGTTCGCAGGCCAGCCTGATAGCCTGACATTCGATTGCGACGCGGGCCTGCATTACGTCATCCAGCATGTCCGCCTGCTGGGCCAGCGCAAAGGTGAAGAAGTCGTTCAGGACCGAGACGTCAGGACGCGTCACCACGGTGCCGATGCGGTCGCGTATTTCGACGATGCCGAGCATGGTTAGCGCGCGCAGGGCTTCCCGGACAAGCGGCCGGCTGACGCCGAGCTGTGTCGCGAGTTCGCGCTCGGAATCCAGGCGGTCGCCCGGCTTGAGTGATCCGACGATCAACCGGTCGCGTAGGAAGGCAAAGACCTTCTGGAAGCCCTTTTCACCCTCGGCCGCTCGCTTGAGTTCCATTCCCGCAATCTTTTGGATGTTATCTTGGTAAGACCAGTAGGATGACCAGGGTGTAGACGTCAAGCCCCTAATGGCGCGGCGGTCAGCATGAGTGGCAGTCAGATGCGGGGGAAACCGATCAACAGGTTCAGCCTTTGACCGCGGTGACCACAGCTTCAATCAAAGCCCTCGCCACCGAGATCGGCCACACCAACCATTGCTCGCGCCGTCTATCATCTCGCGATCGAGCGGCTGACCAGCATCGACGCACCTGTTGTCGCCGCGGTGCGCGGTGGCGCAGGCGGCGGCGGGTTGGGCCTGATGTATGTCGCGGACATCGTCGTTGCGGCCGAGGACGCGCGGTTCGCACTGGGTTATGGCGCGCTCGGCCTCACCGCCGACGGCGGCAACACCTGGTTCCTACCGCGTATGGTCGGGATGCGGCGCGCGCAGGAGGCGCTCGCCTTCGGATTGGTATCGCGTCTGAGACCAAGCGACGCAGTTGAGCGAAGCGGCTGCCATCGTCGCCACGCTTGCCGCGGGGCCGACCCGCGCTTACGGCGCCGTCCGCCGCATGCTGCGGCAGTCATTCGAGACGGGGTTGTCAGATCAGCTCGACGCAGAGAAGGAATCGATCGTGGAAGCCAGCGACACCGGCGACGCGCAGGAGGGAGTCGCCGCCTTTGTCGCCAAGCGCCGCCCGCAGTTCCGAGGCGAATGAGTGGAGCGATCGGACGACAACACACATCACCACTGACCGCAGCGCCGTTCCGTTCAGCCTGCTCATATTGGATGCTGTAGATTTCTTTGATCTCTCGGTGCACACATCGTGCACACGCCGCCGTCTAACTGATTGAAAAACCTGAACTCTCGTTCCAATCCATCATGGGCAGCTATGTCCAGCATCCGTGGTCCAGTGAAATCATATTCACTCGGCGCTGAGAATGTCGCGGTATCTGAACGGCAAACCGCGACATGATCTCTTGCCCGTTATGATTGCAGATGAAACCGCCCCGAAGGCCGCGTCATTGCTCTTCTACTTCCTTGAAGGCCTCCCGCGCGTTTCGGAAGGCATCGATCCCTGACGGGATGCCACAATAGACGGCGACTTGAAGCAGGATCTCCTTGATCTCGTCCTTCGTGAGCCCGTTCACGAGGGCCCCCTTTACGTGCAGCTTCAGTTCATGGGGACGGCCCAGTGCGCCTAACATAGCCAGGTTGACGATGCTGCGGGTACGACGGTCCAGACCCGGCCGCGTCCACAGAGCACCCCAGCAAAACTCGGTCGACCATTCCGCCATCGTCCGGGTGAATTCGTCGGCGCCTGCGATGGATTTGTTGACGTAGTCCTCGCCGAGCACTTCCTTGCGAACCTTCAGGCCCTTGTCGAACAACTCAGTCATCGTTGGTTCCTTCCATTGTTTGAGAACTGTTTTTCAAGGCGGCGCGGCTCAGCCGTGCGCCCTCATCAGGCTGGAAACGTCGGCAAGCTCGTCGAGACGCCAAACACCATCGATGATGCGATCTATATCCCAATCGGTCCCACCCAGCCGCGCACAATCGCGCAGTTTCGCTTCGATATCCCGATCCGATAACGGGTCGGCAAGACTGCCCTTCGCTGCCATCACGATCTCGCTGAGCGTCTCTCCCGACGTCAGGCGGATAATGACACGCGCAGCACCATCCGGAAGCGAGGCGTCAAGCTCCGCCCCCACCTTCTGGCGCAGCGAGACGATGTCTGGCCGAAATACCGTCGCATCCGCGAACTCGGTAACGCCGGCCGTTCCCAGCAGCAGCGCACAGGCGGCGCAGTGATGAATGCTGACCCGTGCGTCGCGCTCGTTGCGAACCGGGCGGTCGCCGCGCGCCAGCAGCAGCGCCGAGCCCTGCACTGTAATGGAAGCGATATCATCGATGCGGCGGTCGAGCTTCGCCCGCAAATTGAAACAGGCGTCGATCACGGCATGAAACACGATGCCCGCCGGATAGGGCTTGTAGGTATTCTTCGCGATCTCCCAGGTCTTGCCGAGGCTGCCCGTCAATCGCCCAAGATCAGGTTCGTCTCCCATAGCGCGCGCCCAACCGAGCGGTCCCTCAATGGCCCGGGGCGATGCGGAATAGCCCTCGGCCGCAAGCAATGCTGAGAACAGGCCGTTGCGTGCCGCGTTGCCGACGCTGACATTCTTGGCGGCACTGGGGAGGTTCTCGATGATCCCGGCCGACTGGCTGGCGGCGATTCCGATCGCATTAGAAATCTGGTCCGTCGGAAGCCCAAGCAGCTTCGCGCAGGCCGTGGCCGCGCCGAACACCCCGCACGTCGAGGTGATGTGCCAGCCGCGCGCGTAATGTCCGGGAGACACCGCGTTGCCGATGCGGCATTCGACCTCCACGCCGAGAATGAATGCCGTGACCACAGCCTGCCCCGAATATCCCCGCGCTTGCGCCAATGCCAGCACCGGCGCTGCGACGGGCGCCGCCGGATGAATGATGGTGTCCAGATGGGTATCGTCAAAATCGAGCAGATTGGCCGAAATCGCGTTGACGAACGACGCAGCCAGCGCATCGAGCCGTTCCAGACGACCGATGACCGCGGATGTCGCGGCGCCGCTGAACGGCAACAACGTGCGCAACGCGGCAGTGACGGCAGGATCATTCGCCGACCCCAGCGCGGTCGCGAAGAAGTTCAGGATCGAGCGTTTAGCCTCGTGATTTTGCGCGGCGACATCCGCCCACACCGTGCCGGCAACGAAATCGGCGAATGTCGTGCCGGCGCCTTGCGCTTCATCTTGCCGCACTGAGCGAATTCCTCGGACCTTGTTTTTCCGACCCTATTCCGGCGCGACATCCCCTGTCGACAAAAATCTTATGCTTGACAGATTGACTGACAATCTGGAAATTTGGCGAAACGCGACCGGGGAACCCTGGCGCGACAAGAACAAGAATGCGCCCGTGCTTGCGGCGCGACAGGGAGCGAACCATGGCAGCAGAAACAATCGGCTTTGTCGGAACGGGCCGCATGGGCGGACCGATGGCCGGGCGCCTGCTCGACGCCGGCCATTCGCTGTGCGTTTACGATTCGCAGGTTGAGGCGACCAATGCGCTGGTTGCGCGCGGCGCACGGCTTGCGAAATCACCTGCCGAAGTCGCATCGAGCGCCGATATCGTGCTATGCAGTCTGCCCACCCCCGATATCGTCAAGGCGGTTGCGCTGGGGCCCGATGGAATCGTTGCCGGAAACCGCGCCACGGTGCTGATCGACCTGTCCACCACGGGACCCGGCGCTGCCAAATTGATTGCAAAGGGATTCGAGCCGAGGAACCTGACCCTGGTCGATGCGCCGGTCAGCGGCGGCATCAAGGGCGCGGTGAACGGCACGCTCGCGGTAATGGTGTCCTGCCCGAAGGCGACCTACGACCGGGTTGAGCCGATCCTGAAGCATTTCGGAAAGCTGTTTTACACCGGCGACAAGCCGGGCACGGCACAGACGGCAAAACTCGCCAACAATCTGATGGCCGCGGCAGCACTGGTGATCACCTCCGAAGCGGTGGCGATGGGCGTCAAGGGCGGTGTCAATGCCAAGGTGCTGATCGATATCATCAACGCCAGCAGCGGTCGCAACAGCGCCTCCGAGGACAAATTCCCCCGCGCCGTGCTTCCCGGCACCTTCGATTTCGGATTTACCACCGGCCTCTCCTACAAGGACGTGCGACTCTGCGTCGATGAAGCCGAAGCCATGGGGGTCCCGATGGTCTGCGGCTCGGTGGTCCGGCAGATGCTCGCGATTACCAACGCCAAATATGGCGCGTCATCCGACTTCACCTCGATCGCCAAAGTGCTTGAGGAATGGGCCGGCGTCGAAATGCGCGGCTAGACCGAAGCCACCGGCGCGAGAGGCGATTGCCATGACGATCGGATCGACCGGACCAAACGAGGTTTCGTTGGCGCGAGCGCTGACGCGCACCGCGCTTGCCGTCGACCCCGGCCGTTTCGACGCTGAAGTCATCGCCAAGGCAAAAATCTGCCTGCTGGATTTTCTCTCCTGCGCCTTCGAGGCGCGCAATCACCCGTGGAGCCGCCAGGCGATCCGCATAACGCGCGAGGTCGGAGACGGCGCAACCGTCATCGGCACCCGAACCCTCGCCTCGCCGGGCGACGCGGCCTTCGCCAACGCCACTATGGGTCACGGCCTGGTGCGCGAAGACATGCACGCCGCCAGCATCTGCCATCATGGCGTGGTGATCTGGCCGATCCTGCTCGCATTGTCGGAACGAACGCCGCTATCAGGCGCGACATTCCTTACCGCGGCAATCATCGCTATGAGACCGGCGCGCAGATCGGCCGCGCGCTCTTTACCGCCGACCTCGCCCGCCTCTACCGGCCGACCGGTCTCGTTGCGCCGCTCGGCGCAGCGTTGGCGGGAAGCTATGCCCTTGGACTTACCGAAGATGCCGCAACCAGCGCAATTGCCATTGCCGCCAACACATCGTCCGGCTTGAACGAATGGCCGCGCGCGGGCGGTTCCGAAATGTATTTCCACCCAGGCTTTGCAGCGCGTAACGCGATTGCGGCGATCGAATTGGCGGAGGCCGGCGCCCTCGCTTCGGAAACGATCCTTGAGGGCAAAGCCGGATTGTTCGCTGCCTTCCGCCGCCAGCCTGCCCCCGACGATATCCGTTTGTTCACCGGCGCCGAGCCGGAAATTATGGCCGTCTACAACAAGCCGGCTCCCGCCTGCAATTTCGCGCAAACCGCAGCCCAGGCGGCTCTGCGCGCCGCGCGCGAACTCGGATCATCGGACGACGTCGCGACCGTTGCCATTCGAGTCCCCGAAGCGGCGGCCCGCTACCCCGGCTGCGATTCGAAGGGACCCTTTCACAACGCGCTGCAGGCCAAGATGAGCATTTCCTTCAGCGTCGCCGCGGTGCTGGCGCGCGGCGCGCTCGAAGAAGAAAACTACGCTGACATCAACGATCCCAGGATACTGCGCGTGGTCGAGCGGACCGAGCTACAAAGCGCGCCTGATCTCACCGCTGCATTCCCCGCGAACCAGGGCGCTGAGGTCCTTGTTGGCCTGCGCAATGGAAAGACCATCCATCACCGCCTCGAGAATGTGATTGCCGCGACGCCGGAGCAAATCCGCGCCCGCTTTCGGCGGGCTGCTTCCGACGTCATCGGCGACAAGCGCGCGCTGTATCTGGAAGAGCTGGTGGACAATTGCACATCGCTTCCTGTCAGCCACGTGATAGCCGCTCAGTGCCGGCTTGAACCATCCGAGCAACGGCTGCGGCCAGCTTCATGATCGATCACGACAAACGGAAAATGAGGGGCACCATGTTCAAACCGGAAATGGCCGAAACAGCCACACCGATGGCCGGCACGAAACACGGATACTCCCCTGCCGCGCGAGGTCTCCGGTGACCCAGGCGCTGGAAGGCTTCCTGCAAGCGCTGTCCGCCGGACTTTTGATCGGCGCGGTCTACGGCCTGATGTGCGTCGGGCTCGGGCTGATTTTCGGCGTCATGCGGGTGATCAATTTCGCCCAGGGCGATTTCATGATGCTCGGCATGTATGCCGCGTTCTATTTCTTCACCGCGTTTGGCGTGCAAGCCACGTTCGGCAACACCTTCGGACCGTTCGTCGCGATCCTGCTGGCCGGCCCGGTGCTGGCCGTGTTCGGCTACTTCGTCCATCTTACGCTAATCTCGCGCGTATCAGGCATGCGCACTTCCTCGCTCGAGGGCGAGGGTCACTATGCCCAGCTCATCCTGACGCTGGGGATCGCGCTGATCCTGCAGAATGGCGGCCTGCTCGTGTTCGGCTCGGTGCTGGCCTCGATCCGGACGCCGCTGTCGAGTTCGGCGTGGGAGCTTGGACCGATGTTCTATGACGTCAGCGTCTTCATCAACAAGGCGCGCGGCATAGACGCTGTTGTCTCGCTGGTGACGATGCTGCTGCTGACGCTGATGATCACGCGGTCGCGGATCGGAAAATCGCTGCGCGCCGCCGCCGATAACCCCACCGCGGCAACCTATATGGGGATCGACGTCGACCGCGCGCACCGCATCGCCTTCGCAATCGGCACCGGCATCACCGCGATCGCGGGCGGCCTGCTCGCCACCAACTATCCCTTTCACCCGTTTGTCGGCGTCGAATACGTCATCGTGATGTATGCCGGCGTCGTGCTTGGCGGCATGGGCAGCATCATCGGCGCCTTCTGGGGCGGCATGACGATCGGCCTCGTCCAGCAGATGTCGACGCTGATCCTGCCGACGCAATTGCAGAACGCTGCGATCTTCGTCGTGTTCCTGCTGATCATCTTCTTCCGTCCGCAAGGCTTCTTCGGGCGTATGGTCGAGAGGACATGACCATGCGCGGATGGCGATCGCTGTTGCCTATCCTTGTCTTCACCGCGCTCTATGCCGCGGTGTCGCTGAGCGTGACCAATTCCTATTACCAGCTGGTGATGACGCTGGTTCCGGTCTGGGCGATCTTCGGGCTGTCGTGGAACCTGCTTAGCGGATACACCGGGCTAATCTCGTTCGGTCATGCCGCCTTCTTCGGCGTCGGCGCCTATACCGTCGTGCTCTGCCAGATCCATTTCGATCTGTCGCCGTGGGTGACGATCCCCATCGCGGCCGTTCTCGGCGGTATCGCCGGATTGCTGATCGGCTTTCCGACCTTCCGCCTGCAGGGGCACTACTTCGCATTGGCGATGCTGGCCTACCCGCTCGCCATTCTCTACGTGTTCGAATGGCTCGGCCTGCAGGAAGTCACGCTGCCAATCAAGCGCGACAATCCGATCGCCTATATGCAGTTCGCCGATCACCGTCTCTACACGTTGCTGGCGCTGGCGATGATGCTCGGCACCATCCTGCTGACACGCGCCATCGAGCGGTCGCGCTTCGGCATGGCGCTGCTTGCGATCAAACAAAACGAAGCCGCCGCGGAAGCCGCGGGGATCAACACGCTGGCCTGGAAGCTCCGTGCCGTCACGCTCAGCGGCGCCATCGCCGGAGCGGTTGGCGGGTTCTACGCTGTCGTGTTGCTGGTCGTGACCCCGCAATCTGTGTTCGGCATGCTGGTGTCGGCACAGGCGCTGACGGTCGCCATGTTCGGCGGTGTTGGAACAGTCTGGGGTCCAGTGATCGGATCGGTGATCCTGATCCCATTGGCTGAAACGCTCAATGCCGAAGCGGGTTCGCGCTTTCCCGGCATTCAAGGGGTCATTTACGGCCTTGCTATCATATGCGTCATTCTTCTCGCGCCTGAGGGCCTGTACTGGAAAGTGCGTGACTTCCTGCGAAAACGCTCGGCACTACCGGCTGCGGCGACGCAGAGCGCGCCGAATGTCCCGGTTGCGGCGCCCGTCCCCGCCGCACCGGCGCCAGCGCGTGTCAAACGATCCGTCGGAACGGGCGACGTCGTCCTCGAAGTCCGCAACCTGTCGCGTTCCTTTGGCGGGCTGAAGGCCGTGCAGGATGTCAACTTCAAGCTGCGGCAAAACGAGATCCTTGGAATCATCGGTCCCAACGGCGCCGGCAAGACTACGCTGTTCAACCTGCTGAACGGATTCCTGCGGCCGGGTACCGGCGAGATTCTGCTCGACGGACGCGAGATGTCCGGCCGCAAGCCGCACGAACTCTGCGAGGCCGGCATCGGCCGCACCTTCCAGATCATGCGTCCGTTCCTGCGCATGTCGATCTCGGACAATGTCGTGGTCGGAGCCTATGTCCGCGCCAAGACCGATGTCGAGGCAAGGAAGCTGGCAGCCGATGCGATTGCCCGCGTCGGACTGTCGGAGATCGCCGAGCGCATCGCGGGCGAACTCACGACCAAGGAATTGCGGCTGATGGAACTCGCCCGCGCGCTGGCCGGACAGCCACGTATCTTGCTGCTCGACGAGACGCTCGCGGGCCTCGGACACGACGAGGCTGACGAGGTCGTCGCGGTAATCCAGCGGCTTGCCCGCGACGGCATGACGATTGCGATCATCGAACACACGATGCAGGCGATGGTCCGCCTGGTCGACAGTTTCCTGGTGCTTGACCATGGCGCCGTAATCGTTGAGGGCGAGCCTGAAGCGGTCACCCGCGACAGCCGCGTCATCGAGGCCTACCTCGGCAAAAAATGGGTGGCCCATGCTCCGCATTGAAGGGCTTACCGCCGGCTATTCCGCGATCCCCGTGCTGAACGACGTCTCGATCAAGGTCGACGAAGGCCAGTTCGTCGCGATCGTCGGACCGAACGGCGCCGGCAAGACCACGCTGTTCAAGACGATTTCCGGTATCGTGCAGCCGAGCGCAGGAACGATCACATTCGAGGGTCATGACCTGCTCGCGATCCGGCCGTCGCAACGCGCGCATCTCGGCATCGCCCACGTCCCGGAAGGCCGTCAGGTTTTTCCCTCGCTGACGGTGATGGAAAACCTTGAAATGGGCGCGATGACCGAGGCCGGCCAGCGCGATTGGAAACACAACATCGAGCGCATCTTCGAATGGCTGCCGATCCTGGCCGAGCGCCGCGGCCAGTTCGCGGGCACTCTCTCCGGCGGACAGCAACAGATGCTGGCGATCGGCCGCGGGCTCGCAGGTTCGCCCAAACTCCTGATGTTGGATGAACCCTCGATGGGTCTTGCGCCCACCATCGCCGATTTCATCTTCGAACGGCTGATCGAAATCCGCCGGCAATCCAACCTGACCATCCTGCTGGTCGAACAGCGCGTGGCGGAGGCACTCGAATCCGCCGACCACGGCTACGTGCTCGAAGCCGGCCGCGTCGCACTCGAAGGCAACAACGAAACCTTGCGGGCGGACGACCGCATCCGCAAGGCCTATCTCGGCATGTAACCAACAATAACACCATTGGGAGGACGAAAATGGGCCAGGGCAAGATTGAGGACAACGTTGCCGACAAGATCTCGAAGACGTCGCTGACGCGGCGAACCGTGCTCTCGGGAGCGGCCGCGATCGGCCTGTCGACTGTGGCGCGAGCGCAGCAACCTGCCGAAGTCAAGGTCGGCCTGATCGTGCCGTTGTCCGGCATCTATACCCGTCCGGGCCAGGTGATGCGCATGGGCGCCGAGATGGGCATCGAGCACATCAACGCGCAAGGCGGCATCAAATCGCTCGGCGGCGCAAAGATGAAGCTCGTCGTGATCGATTGCGGCGACACCACCGAAAAGGCCAAGAACGCAGCGCAGCGCATGGTGGCGCAGGAGCCCGATCTGGTTGCTGCGACCGGCTCCTATCTGAGCTCCTTCACGCTGGCGGTGACTGAAGTCACCGAACGCGCCGAACTACCTGTCCTGACGCTGTCTTATTCGGACCTGCTGACCGATCGCGGGTTCAAGTTCATTTTCCAGACCGCAGCGCCCGCCAGTGTGCAGTCCCAACTCGGCTTGCCCGAACTGATGAAGCTGGCCGAGACCGCTTCCGGCAAGCGACCGAAGACCGTCGCCATGCTGATGGACAACACGGCGACCTCGGTCGCAACCGCCAAGGCGCTGAAGGAGAAACTCCTCGCGCAGGAAGGCCTTCAGCTCGCGGTCGAGGAAGTGTGGACACCCCCACTTTCCGACGCCACGCCGCTGATCCAGAAGGTCAGGTCAGCCAGGCCGGACCTGTTGCTATTCATGCCGAACGCGGTCTCCGACGCAAAGCTCGGCCTGGAGAAGATCAACGAGTTCGGCCTCGGACAGGGCAAGATTCCGACTGTGTCCTTCAGCATCACCATTGCCGAGCCGGACATGCTGCAAAGCGTCACCCCGGAAGTCGTCCAGGGCATTATGACGATCGTCGCCAACTGGGGCTGCAAAGGACACGAGGACATCATCGCCGAACTCAAGGCCAAGTACAAAGAGCCCTGGGCGACGCAAAATGTCATCTCGACCTATGGCGACATGTGGCTGATGAAGGCTGCGCTTGAAAAGGCCGGGAAGGCCAACCGCCTCGCCGTCGCCGATGCGTTCCGCACTCTGGATGGCGGGCCCGCAAAATACTATCCCGGCGGTCAATTGAAGTTCGATGAAAAGGGCCGCCGTGTCGGCGCAGGCGTCGTCATCGTGCAGTGGCAGAACGGCGTACCTGTCACCGTGTTCCCGTCCGACCTCGCTCAGTCGTCTCCGTTCTGGCCAAAGAAATCCTGACTGCAACGCATCTCAAAAATTTCAGGGAGGAATAGCCATGACAAAAATTGCACAGACCGCTCTAACGCGGCGCAGCCTGCTCGCCGATGCATCCGCCGGCCTGATCTCGACTCGCGTATGGGCGCAGCAACCGGCCGAAGTAAAGGTCGGATTGCTGGTGCCGATCTCGGGCCTCTATGCGCGCCCAGGAGCTGTGATGCGCCACGGCGCCGAGATGGGCGTGGAGCACATCAATGCGCAAGGCGGCATCAAGTCACTCGGCGGCGCCAAGCTCAAGCTGGTCGTGCTCGATTCCGGTGACACCACCGAGAAAGCCAAGAACGCCGCACAGCGCATGGTCGCCCAGGAAACCGACTTGGTGGCCGCGAGCGGCTCCTATCTGAGTTCATTCACGCTGGCGGTCACGGAGGTCACCGAGCGGGCCAATCTTCCGGTCCTCACCCTCTCCTACTCCGACCTGATTACCGATCGCGGCTTCAAATATGTGTTCCAGACTTCGGCCACCGCGGGATCGCAGGCGAAACAGGCCCTGCCCCAGATCGTGAAGCTGGCGGAAACCGCTTCCAGCAAGAAGCCCAAGACGGTCGCGATCATCACCGACAACACCGCGGCATCGGTTTCGTCGGCAAAGGCGATGCGCGACGGCCTGCTCGCCGAAAACGGGCTGCAACTGATCGTCGATGAAACCTTTACGCCGCCGCTCGCCGACGCCACCTCGCTGGTTCAAAAAATCCGGTCGGCCAAACCTGACCTGCTGTTCTTCCTGCCGACGGTGATTTCCGACGCCAAGCTGCTGCTCGAGAAGATGAACGAGTTTGGCCTCGGACAAGGCAAGATTCCGACTATCTCGTTCGGCATCGCCATCGCCGAACCCGACATGCTGCAGACCGTAAGCCCGGAACTGCTGCAGGGCCTGCTGACCTGCGTCGCAAGCTGGGGCGCCAAGGGTCACGAGACGCTGATCGCCGAATTGAAGACCCGCTACAAGGAGCCCTGGATGACGCAGAACGCGATCTCCACCTATGGCGACATGTGGGTCATCAAGGACGCGCTCGAGAAAGCCGGCAAGGCAGACCGCGTTGCGGTCGCCGACGCGCTGCGCACCATGGATGCCGGTCCTTCGAAATATTACCCGCTCGGCGAAATCAAGTTCGACGAAAAGGGTCGCCGCGTCGGCGCCGGCATGACCATCGTGCAGTGGCAATCGGGCATCCCGGTCACGGTATTCCCGCCGCAGCTGGCGCTGTCCCAACCGTTCTGGCCCAAAAACTAGCCAAGGATTGGATACCGATATGGACAAGGCGACATACGATCGAGGCCTCCAGATCCGAAAGGACGTGCTGGGCAACGAATTCGTCGACAAGGCGATCGCATCGGCCGATGACTTCAATCGGCCGATGCAGGACCTCACGACGGAGTATTGCTGGGGCTATGTCTGGGGCCGCGACGGCCTCACGCACAAGACCCGCAGTTTCCTCAACCTTGCGATGCTGTGCGCGCTCAACCGGCCGCAGGAACTCAAGACCCATGTGCGGGGCGCCCTGACCAACGGCGCGACGCGCGAGGAGATACGCGAGGTGTTCATGCAGGTTGCTATCTATTGCGGCGTGCCGGCCGGCGTGGACGCTTTCCGTAATGCCAAGGAAGTGTTTGCCGAACTGGACAAGAAGTAACGGAGCCCGAGACGATGTTGCAGGGCAAATGGGCTCTCGTGACCGGGGCGACGGCAGGCCTGGGCTTGGCCGTGGCTGAAAGCCTGGCCGGCGCGGGAGCCAACATTGTCCTGCACGACCTCAAGGAACCGGCGCAGACGCGGGACCGTCTGCGCGCGCAATTCGGCGTCGAGGTGGTCAGTGTCGCAGCCGACCTGTCGCAGCGCGCCGCCATCGAAGCTGTCATGGACGCCCTGTTCGGCCGCATCGGTGCGGTCGATATTCTGGTGAACAATGCGGTGGTACGGCACTTTTCTCCGGTCGAGAACTTTCCGCCAGAACGATGGGACGAAGCTCTCGCCGTCAATCTGTCGGCCCCGTTCCACCTGATCCGCCTCGCATTGCCCGGCATGAAGCAACGGAAATGGGGCCGCATCATCAACATGGCGTCGATCTATTCGACTCGCGCGGTCGCGGACCGCATCGACTACGTGACCACCAAGACTGCCATTGTCGGCATGACCCGCGCCGTCGCAATCGAGACCACGAAGAGCGGAATTACCTGCAACGCACTGTGTCCAGGCACGCTGCCGACGCCGGCCATTCAGGGAAAAATCGCGGGGATCGCGGCCAGCGAAGGCCGCAGCATCGACGAAACCACCAGTGACTACCTTGCGAGCCGGCAGCCGAGTGGGCGGTTTGTCGCCATGGAAGCCGTCGGCGCGATGGCGGCCTTCCTGTGCAGTCCGGCCGCGCAGGACATCACGGGGGCAATGCTGCCGATCGATGGAGGCTGGTCCGTCGCATGAGCGTCACCGTCCGTCTCACCCAGGAGATCTACAATGGCTGAAGCAACGAGCCGAAATGCCGTGGTAACCGGCGCCGCCGGTGGCATGGGTCGTGCCATTACGAAGGCGCTGCTCGAAAGCGGGCGGCGGGTCGTGCTCGCCGACCGCGATCCGGCCTCGCTTCGCGAGTTCGCCACTGAGATGGGCGACAACACATTCCCGATCGAACTCGATATTACCGACACCAAGGCCGTGGACCGCCTGCCCGACCTCATCCCGGACGCCTTCAAGCCGATCGACATCCTCGTCAATAATGCCGGCCACGACATCGGCGGCCGGACCCGGTTCGATGCCGGCGCGGCGGACGATTGGTCCGGGATCATCCAGACCAATTTGATCGGCCTGATGCGGGTGACCCGCAGCCTGCTGCCCGACATGATCAGGCGCAATTCGGGCCACATCGTCAACATCAGCTCGATCAACGCCCTACGCATCATTCCCGACATGGCCGCCTACAGCGCCAGCAAGGCGGGCGTGCACATGTTTACCGAAACGCTCCGCGGCGAGCTCGCAGAAACGGCGATTCGGGTGACCGAGATGCAGCCCGGCTTGACCCGGACCAATATCATCTTCACCCGCTATCGCGGCGACCGGGAGAAGGAAAAGGACTATTTCGACCAGTTCAAGATGGCGCTCGATCCGGCCGATATTGCCCGGTCGATCGTGTTTGCGCTGGACCAGCCGCCGCATGTTCAGATTGCGGAGATGATGATTCTGCCCGTAAATCGCTATTGAACCAATGCCGGTGCGAAGGCGGTAGACAATGGACAAACGCGGTGAATTGCAATCCACGCTCCGGATCGAGGACGTTCCGACCGTCCGGTCGATGGTCGCCCAGAAGCTGCGTGAGGCGATCATGTCCGGAAAGCTGAAGCCGGGCCAGCGCCTAGTCGAACGGGAGCTTTGCGAGATGACCGGCGTGAGCCGGCCGTCCATTCGCGAAGCGCTCCGGTTGCTGGAAGCCGATGGTCTCGTCAATACCGTCCCTCACCGCGGCCCTGTCGTCAGCACCATCAGTCTTGAGGAGGCAAAGCAGCTCTACGCGGCCCGCGCCGTGCTCGAGGGATTTGCCGGACGAGAATGCGCGCGCCTGCACGATCCTGCCGTTGTCCGCAGGATCGGGGACGCTCTCACCAAGCTGAAGGCGGCGTTCGCCGATTCCGACTTGATAACGGCCCTCGAAGCCAAGACGGAGTTTTATGCGGCGTTGATCGGCGGCTGTCAGAACGCCTTCATCGAACGGATGCTCAGGCCGCTGCACGACCGGATCACGCTGCTGCGGATTACCTCGATGTCGCAGCCCAAACGCATCAACAAGAGCCTGCGCGAGGTCACCGCGATCTGGCGCGCCATCCAGAGCGCCGATCCCGATCTCGCCGAGAAATGCTGCGTCGATCACATCAACGCGGCGGCCGTGGCCGCGCTCAGCATGATCGAGCAATCATCCGCGTCGAACGAGAAGGCGACCGCGGATGAATGACCCAACGTTATTTCGACCAAGCCGTTTCAAAGGGCCACAAGGCCGATAGGAAGCTGCCATGAAGTTTGTAAAATGCGTTCTTCTGATGCTGTTGCTGTCGCCAGTACTGCCGGCATTCGCCCAGGAATTTCCGAGCCGGCCGATCACGCTGGTCGTTCCCTTCTCGGCCGGCGGGCCCGGCGACGTCATTGCACGCCTGCTCGGGACATCGATGAGCGCGACGCTGAAGCAGTCGCTCGTCATCGAAAACGTCGTCGGCGCCGGCGGTACCCTTGGCACCAATCGCGTCGCCAAAGCCTCCCCTGACGGTTACACCCTGCTGCTGATGCATGTCGGTCAGGCCACCGCGCCGGCGCTCTACGCCAAGCTGCCGTTCGACCCCGTTGGTGACTTTGCGCCGATCGGTCTCGTCACCGACGTACCGATGATCTTGGTGGCGCGTGCGAATTTTCCCGCCAAGGACCTGAAGGAACTCGTCGCCCATGTGCGAGCCCAAGGCGACAAGGTCACCTACGGCAATGTCGGCCTCGGCTCCGCGTCACATCTGTGCGGGCTGATGTTCATGAGCGCCATCGAGGCCAAGCTCACACCGATCTACTACAAGGGTGGAGGCCCCGCGCTGAACGATATCATCGCCGGTCACATCGACGTCTATTGCGATCCGGCAACAGGGCCTACGCCGTATATTCAGGCCGGCACCATCCCGGGTTACGCCATCACCAGCAAAAAACGCGTGCCGACCCTGCCGAATGTGCCGACGTCGGCGGAAGCGGGGGTACCGAAGTTCGACGTCACGACCTGGTACGGGCTGTATGCACCACGCAATACGCCGAAACCGATCGTTGACGCTCTCGTCGACGCCCTGCAAAAGGCGCTCAAGGACCCGCCTCTGGTCACCCGCTTCGCTGAACTCAGCATGGCGCCGGTCGAGCCGGAACGCGCGACGCCAGGGGCGCTCGAAGCCCTCCTGAAGAGCGAAATCGACAGATGGGGCCGTATCATCAAGGATGCCGGCATTACGCCGCAGTAAGCTGACTCAGCTCGTAGCACGGTATTTTTCCGGATCGGAACCCGACTTGTTCAATGGTCGCATGAAGCAGAGATCAGAACACCACTGGAATATTGTTGTGCCAAACAGGAAGACGCGGTGGCGTGACAGGCCATGGCCACAACTGACGCGCAACGGCCCCAGTATGAGCGCTCGCACGCCAACTGATAAGGTTTTCTGCGAAACCTTACGAGTCTGCAAACTGCCTCCATTTTCGGTATTTCCTTATCGATCGCCAACTGCCCTATTTCTTACTCATGCTTATCGACCACGAGATGCTGTTGGGCATGAACGGCCGCTTTGCGGGGCGGGTTCAACTGATCGCTGTCCCCGCGGATTGAGGAGACAAGATCGAAACCCGCATCTAGTGCCTGGGATTGAGAGCATCATTCAGGCCGTCACCCATCAGGTTGAAGCCGATCACGAGGGCGATGATCGCGAGCCCGGGCCAGAACGCCATCCATGGCGCCTCGCTGAGAAACTGCCTGGCGACATCAAGCATGGCGCCCCATGACGGGGCCGGAGGCAGCTGGCCAAGCCCCAGGAAGGCAAGGCTCGCCTCGGCCAGGACCGCAATCGCCATGGTGAGCGTCGCCTGCACGATCGTCGGCGCAAGCACATTCGGCAGCACCTGTCCGGTGAGGATGGCGAGATCGCCGAGGCCTTGGGCACGGGCCGCCGCGATGTAATCCTCGGTGCCGACGACCAGTGTTTCAGCACGCGCGACGCGAACGAAAACCGGTACGGCGGAAATGCCGATGGCGATCATCGCATTTTCGAGACTGGGGCCCAGGAAAGCGGCCAGCGCAATCGCCAGCACCAGGAAGGGGCAAGCCAGCAGCGCATCGGCGAGACGCGAGATCACCATGTCGGCGAGGCCGCCAAAATAGCCGGCGACGAGACCAAACGGGAGGCCGATGAGCACAGCGACGGTCACGGAGACCATGCCGGCTCCAAGCGAAGCCTGCGTGCCAAAGATGACGCGGGACAGTACATCACGGCCGAGATCGTCGGTGCCGAACCAGTGAGCTGCACTGGGCGCCGCGCGTATAGCCATCCAGTCCGGCGCATTTGGATCGTAGGGCGCGATCCACGAGGCAAACACCGCAAGCACGGCAAAGAACAGAATGATCGTAGCCCCGATCACGGCGGACGGCTCGCGCAACAGGCGGCGAATCTCCGGAGAACCGCCTGCGCGCACCCGACTTGCAACCGGCGTCGCCTCAATCGAACTCATGACCTGAGCCTCGGATTGAGCAGCACATAGGCGACGTCGGCAATCAGGCTCATCAACAGGAACACGGCCGCCGTGCACAGCACCACGGCCTGGACCACGGCATAATCGCGGCTGAACACGCCATCGACGATCATCTTGCCAAAACCGGGTATGGAAAACACCTGCTCGGTCAGCACCGCGCCAGCCAGCAATTCGCCGAATTGCAACGTGCCCAGCGTCACCACCGGAATCAGCGCGTTCGGCAGCGCATGGCGCAGCACGATTGTGCGATCGCGGACACCCTTCGCGCGGGCGGTACGCACATAATCCTGCTTCATCGCCAGGATCATCGCACTGCGGACATGGCGCATCATGATGGCGGCGGTGCCGGTGCCGAGAACCAGGGCAGGCATCAGCATTGAAAGCAGGTTGCGCCCCACGCTTTCGAAAGGCGAAACAAACCCTCCGGCCGGCAGCCAGCCGAGATTCACCGAGAACACCAGGATCATCATGATCCCCAGCCAGAAATGCGGAATCGACAGGCCAGCCAGTCCGAACAGACTGGCACCGTAATCGAACGGCGTTCCGCGCCGCAGCGCCGCGAAGATTCCGATCGGCAGCCCGAGTAGGAGCGCAACCAGCATCGACAGGATCGCGAGTTCGATCGTCACCGGCAGCTTTTCAACCAGCATGGTGCCGATCGGCAGCCGGGTGCGCACCGAGGTACCGAAGTCACCCTGCACCACGCCTTTCAGCCAGACGACGTATTGCACCGGAACCGGATCATTGAAGCGATATTTCTGCCGAAGATACTCGACGACCTCCGGGTTGCGCTCTTCGCCGGCCAGCGCCAACGCCGGATCGCCGGGCAGCAGCTTCTGAAGGCCGAACACCATCATCGACACCAGCAACAATGTCGGCAGTGAGACGCCGAGCCGGCGCAGAAGCAGTGTCTTCATCTTGGCAGTCAGTTCCTCACTTGGCCGGCGCGCCGACGCGCGCCAGGCGTTGCGCGTCAGTTCGCAGGCTTGACGCCCGTAAAGCGCAGCAGCCCGTCGGGTACCATGACGATGCCGCCAACCGATTTGCGTGCCGCAAAGAACCAGTTTGGATGGTAGAGGGGAATCGACGATAGCGCCGTTAAGTAGATGTCCGTAGCCTTGACGTAGAGCGCCTTGCGTTTGGCTTCGTCGGCCTCACCGCGGGCCTCGCTCAAGATCACATCGAGATCCTTGTTGCAATATTTGTTGACGTTCTGCGAGCCGGCGCAACTGAAAAAAGCAATCAGTGTCGGATCCGGGTCGGCACGGCCACTCCAGTTGCCGATATAGGCTTCGAAATTACCATTCATATAGCGCTCGATCGCCGTAGCCGACTCCATCGGCAACAGCTTGACATCGAAGCCCGCCTCACCCGCCATCGACTGCATGATTTGCGCGACACGGGTATCGCCGGCCGTGTTCTCGTACTGGAGTTCGACGGGCACTCGGGTCATGCCGGCAGCAGCGATCATCGCCTTGGCCTTCGCCACATCGCGCGCCGGGATCTTGTGGGCGCGGTCGTAGAACGGAGACGACGGCGGGATTATCTGATTATCGGCCAGAAACTCGCCGTTGAAGGCGACGCGGTTGATGACGTTGCGATCGATCGCCAGCTCAAAAGCCTGGCGGAGCGTCGCGTTCTTGCCGAGCGGCGTGTCGGCCTTCGCT
The DNA here is from genome assembly GCF_018130185.1 of Bradyrhizobium sp. AUGA SZCCT0182. Taxonomy (NCBI): domain Bacteria; kingdom Pseudomonadati; phylum Pseudomonadota; class Alphaproteobacteria; order Hyphomicrobiales; family Nitrobacteraceae; genus Bradyrhizobium; species Bradyrhizobium sp. AUGA SZCCT0182. Next base: position 49,307 of record NZ_JAFCLY010000037.1, read on the forward strand.
CCCGCGCCGACATTGAACATCAGATGCGCGACGGCAAGTCCCTGGCCGGAATGCAGGGCGAGGTTGGCGTCTTCACGCACGATTTTGAGGTCGGTCGGCGCGACGCGTTCGGCGAGGTCGAGATCGCCGGCCCGCACCCGCGACAGCCGCACGGTTGAGTCAGGCACATAGTGATAGACGACCTCGTCGTAGCCGATCTGTCCGGCATTCCAGTAGCCAGGATATTTCTTGACACGAATGAGGTCACGCGACTTGCGCTCGACGAACTGATACGGACCGGCGCAGACCGGCGCCGCCGCGAATTCGCCGACCTTCTCGCCGGCGGCCTTGGGCGACACCATCATGCCGGCACGGTCGCTGAGATTGGCGAGTAGCGGCACGAAGGGCTCCGACAGGTTGAACCTGACCTTGTCCGCCGCAAGCGCCTCGACGCTCGCGATCGGCGCCAGCTCGGCCTTGCGCTTGGAATCCGGCATGGTCTTCATGCGCTCTATATTGAACTTCACCGCCGCCGCATCGAACGCGGTACCATCATGAAAGGTGACGTTCTTGCGCAGGGCGAAGGTGATCGACTTGCCGTCCGGAGCCCACTCCCAGGCCTCGGCGAGCTGCGGCACGATCTTGAGCTCGGGCGAGATGTCGACAAGCTTGTCGCACAGCGCCGCGAACACAAAACGGCCGGCATAGGTGCCGCTGAGCGCCGGGTCGAGTGCATCGGGATCGTCCTGAAGGCCAACCCGCAGCGTCGCGGCCTGGGCCGAGACCAGAGCCAACGCGGTCATCGAAATTGCCGTCAACACCGTAGCTACACGCCTCATGTCGGACTCCCATGGCCTTGCCGTCGGAAGACAAAGCAAGCACGTTCGACTCTATTTGTAAATATTGCGAACAAACTACCCGGTATTTCGTAACATTCGAGCACCTAAGCGACTTCAAAAGCCCCTTGACGCCATTCAACCAAGGATATTAGTTCGGCATCTTGACCAATTGGATTGGCCCCCATGCAAGATTTTCCATCCTCGCCCGTTGCGCGACAGCAATCCGTCCGCCTCGTGGTCGAGCGGCTGCTGCGGGATCGATCGGTGTCCCGCGCCGAAATCGCCCGCAGCACAGGCCTGTCCAAGCAGACCATCTCGGAGGTGATGCGCGAGCTTGAACGCGACGGCTGGGTGTACGAGGACGGGCAGATCCAGGGCACCGTGGGGCGAAGCGCCGTAACTTACGCGCTGCGACCAGACGCGGCCTTCGTGCTGGGCATCGACCTCGGCGGCACCAAGCTGCACGTCGCTCTTGCCGACTTGCAGGGCGTGACCGTCGCCGAGAGCATTGAAGCGACCGCGGGCGATGGCGGCGCCGCTGTTGTCGCCCAGATCGGGCGCATGACCGATGCCCTGCTTCAGCGCGCCGGCGTATCCGCGCAACGTCTGCGCGGCGGCGTGATGGGAAGTCCCGGCATCATTGAGCCGGCGTCGGGCGGCATTGTGATCGCGCCCAATATCGCCGGACTGGACAGCCTGGACGTGCGCGCCGCGCTGCACGCCCGGCTCGGCATCGACATCGCCATCGAGAACGACGTCAATCTTGCCGCAATCGGGGAGCATTGGCGTGGCAATAGCCGCAAAGCCCGCACCTTCGCCTTTATCGCTCTCGGCACCGGCATCGGCATGGGCATCTTCGCGAATGGCCATCTTATCCGCGGCGCACGTGGCGCGGCCGGCGAAATCGCCTACCTGCCGCTCGGCGGAGACCCCTATGATGCGCGTGGCCAGCGGCTCGGCACCCTGGAAACCGCCGTCGGCAGCGCAGGCATCATCGAGCGCTACACCGGACTCGGCGGCGCATCCGGCAGCACTGTGCGCGACGTCTTCGATCGGCTCGATACCGACGAGGCTGCGCGGATCACGATCGACGAGGTCGGCCGGGTCATCACGACCGCAATTCTTGCCGTGCATAGCATGCTCGATCCCGAGATCATCATCATGGGCGGCAGCATCGGCGCGCGTCCTGAATTGAAGCTCCGAATCGACGCGCATCTCGGACGCTGCACGCGCGAGCCGGTTCGGATCGAACTCAGCGCACTCGGCAATCGCGCTACCTTGATCGGCGCGATCGGCAGTGCGATCGACCACCTGCACCGCGCGCTGTTTGGCATCGGCAAGGATGCGAGTCCGCTGGCCCTGCCCTTCACAGCTTCGGATGTCGCGGCATGAGACAGCACGCGCCGCAAATCGAGATTGCGGGCAATGCCACCGCCGTCGCGGAACGCGCGGCTGCGCACATCGTTGCCCGGCTGCGCAACGAGCATGCGGTCACACTTGGTTTTGCGACCGGCGCAACGATGAGACCGGTCTATGCCGGCCTCGTCGCCGCTACACGCGCCGGCGATGTCTCATTCAGGGCGGTCTCCAGCTTCAACCTCGATGAATTTGTCGGCGTTGCGCCGCAATCGCCGGGAAGCTTCCATGGCTATATGCAAGAGCATTTGTTCGGGCATGTCGACATGGAAGCCGGACGGGCGAGAATTCCCGACGGCATGGCCGGCGACATCGCCGCCGAAGCGGCCCGCTATGAGGCACTGATTGCGGCTGCCGGTGGCATCGACTTGTTGCTACTCGGCATCGGGGCCAACGGCCACATCGGCTTCAACGAACCGGGTTCGGATTTTGCGTCACGCACCCGCGAGATCAAGCTCGACGAAGCCACCCGCATCTCGAATGCCGGCAATTTTCCTCATCTCGCATCGGTTCCCGAGCGTGCGATCACGATGGGGATTGCGACAATCCTGGAAGCGCGCAGCATCCTGCTGATCGCAACCGGATCCGAGAAGGCGGCCGCCCTCGCAGCCGCCATTGACGGCCCAATCGGGCCGGCTTGTCCCGCCTCCGCGCTCCGCCTGCACGACAACGTCCATATCCTTTGCGACGAAGCGGCCGCCGCAGCGCTCGCCAACCGGCCTCACAACAACAATCGGAGAACGGCATGAGCTGGCGGCAGCGCGATTTCATGGTGCCGGGACGCTCGCTGGCGGTGGGTGACCGTGGCATGGCCGCGGCCTCTCACCCCGCTGTCACGCTCGCCGCCATCGACATCCTGCGCAGCGGCGGCAACGCGGTCGACGCCGCCATCGCCGCGATCGCGCTCCAGGGCGTCATCGATCCGCACATGACCGGCATCGGCGGCGACTGTTTTGCAATTTATGCTCCCGCCTCAGGCCAGCCTGTCGCAATCAACGGCTCAGGCAGAGCACCAGCGAAGGCCGAGCTCGGCTGGTTCCGGCAACAGGGGCTGATGTCGATCGCTGACGATTCACCTCATGCCGTTACCGTTCCGGGTGCGGTCGACGCCTGGTGCCGGCTTGCCGCCGATTACGGCTCGAAAGGACTGGACGAGATTCTGGCGCCGGCGATCCACGCGGCCGAGAACGGATTCGTGGTCCCGCCCCGCTCCGCGCTGGATTGGGCGCGCTATGCCGACCGCATCGAAAGACACCAGGCTGGCGTCCCGGTCTATCTGCCCGGCGGCGTTGCGCCTGGTATCGGCAGCAAACTCAGCCATCCGGCGCTTGGCACGACGCTGCGCCGAATCGCGCGCGAGGGACGCGCCGCGTTCTACGAAGGCGCCGTCGCCGAAGAGATCGTGGCAACGTTGAGGGCGCTCGGCGGACTGATGCACCTTGAAGATCTTGCAAACGCCAGATCGGAGTACGTTGCGCCGATCAGCGCCGACTATCGCGGTCATCAGGTCTGGCAATGTCCACCCAATGGACAGGGCGTCGCGGCGCTGCTGATCGCCCGCATTCTTGCCGGCTTCGACATGGCCGATCCGGCGCTCGGCGAAGCGGACCGCATTCATCTCCTTGCCGAGGCAACCAAGGTGGCCTACCGGCAACGCGACGCACTGGTCGCCGATCCGGCCTTCCATCCGCTCGATGTCAAGGCGCTGCTGTCGGACGCCTCGATCACCGCGTTGCGCGCCACCATCAGCACGAAGCGCGCCAGCGCCCCGGCGGACTTTGAGATGCCCGTCCATCGTGACACCGCCTATGTCGCGGTCGCCGATCGCGACGGCAACATGGTGTCCTTCATCAACTCGCTGTTCTTCGCCTTCGGCAGCGGCATCTACGCTCCCCGTTCGGGCGTGCTGCTGCATAATCGCGGCTCGGGCTTCCGTCTCGTGGAAGGCCATCCCAACGCCATCGCGCCGGGAAAGCGTCCCTTTCACACCATCATTCCGGGCTTGCTCGCGAAGGACGGTAAACCCGTCATGGCATTTGGCGTGATGGGCGGACAATATCAGGCCACGGGACACATGCAGATTCTGAGCGGGGTGCTCGACCGCGGCCTCGACATGCAGCAATCTTCGGACGCGCCGCGCAGCTTCGCCTTTGACGGCACGCTGTCGCTCGAACCGACGGTGTCCGGCTCGGTCGCCGACGATCTGATCGGACGCGGCCATCGTGTGACGTGGGCAGACGAGCCACTCGGCGGTTTCCAGGCGGTGCAGGTCGATGCCATCAGCGGCGTCATGTATGGTGCGTCGGACCATCGCAAGGACGGCATCGCGCTGGCGGCGTGACCAGGATGGAGCAAATGATGTCAGGCCGGACACCATGAGCGAGACGGTGGCGGAAGACGCGATTCTGTCGATCGAGCAGCTGACGCTGGCGCTGCCCGCCGACGCCGATCGAGCCTTTGCCGTCGAGGCGGTCTCGCTCGCGCTGTACCCGCGGCAGATCCTTTGCGTTGTCGGTGAATCCGGCTCCGGCAAGACGGTCTGCGCTTCCGCTGTGATGGGCCTGTTACCCACGGACATTCGACCGGTCGCAGGGGCGATTCGCTTCGAGGGACGCGATTTGCTGAAATTGCCGGCAGCCGAGTGGCGGGCATTGCGCGGGCGGCGCATCGCCATGATCTTCCAGGAACCGATGACGGCACTCAATCCGGTGATCAGGATCGGCGACCAGATCATGGAGGCATTCGAGGCGCATGGGCACCTCGCGCTGGCCGAACGGCGCGCCCGCACGCGCGCGCTCGCCGAGGAAGTGGGATTGCGCGATCTGGACCGGATCATCAACAGCTACCCGCATCAACTGTCAGGCGGGCAGCGTCAGCGCGCCATGATCGCGATGGCGCTGGCGCTCGAACCATCGATCCTGGTGGCGGACGAGCCGACCACCGCACTCGACGTCACCACCCAGGCGCAGATTCTGCGGTTGATCCGTGACATCCAGCAGCGGCGGGGCATGGCCGTGCTGTTCATCACCCATGATTTCGGCGTCGTCGCCGATATTGCCGACCGCGTCGCCGTGATGGAGAAGGGGCGCGTCGTCGAGCAGGGTTCGGTCGCGGATGTGCTCGAACGTCCGCAGCATCCCTACACGCGCCGGCTGCTCGCCGCGGTGCCCGGCTTGACCCCGCCGGTGCGCCCTGTGGTCGAGGACGCGCCAGTCGCCTGCGCGGCAATCGGGCTTGCGAAGACCTATCGCAGCAACAATTGGTTCAACTCGCAGCGCGAGGTCGCGGCTGCGAAGAGCGTGAACTTCGAAATCCGGCGCGGCGAGACACTCGGCCTTGTCGGGGAATCAGGCTCGGGCAAGAGCACGATCGGCCGCCTCGTGATGCGGCTCACCGATGCCGATGCGGGCGTCGTGCGCGTCGGCGAACTGGATTTCACGCAAGCGCGCGGGGCTGGTCTGCGGGCCGCGCGCAAGCATATCCAGATGGTGTTCCAGGATCCATTCACCTCGCTCAATCCGCGTCGCCGCGTCGGGCGGATCATCGCCGACGGGCCGATCGCCCATGGCGTCCCGGCGGCGCAGGCCTTTGCGCGTGCCGAGGAGCTGCTGACGCTGGTCGGCCTCGACCCGAGCGCGATGCAGCGATTCCCGCATGAATTCTCGGGCGGGCAACGGCAGCGGATCGGCATTGCGCGCGCGCTGGCGCTCGACCCCGACGTGCTGGTAGCCGACGAACCGGTGTCGGCGCTCGACGTCTCGGTCCAGGCCCAGGTGCTCGCGCTGCTCGAGACCTTGAAAACGCGGCTGCGGCTGGCGATGTTGTTCATCACCCATGACCTCAATGTCGCGGCCCAGGTTTGCGACCGGATCGCGGTGATGCGGCTTGGCGAAATCGTCGAGATCAGGCCGACCGCAGATCTGCTGAGCCGGCCGGAGCATCCCTATACTCAGGCGCTGCTGGCCGCCATCCCCGGCCGGCAGCGCAAGGCACCACCCATATCACCTGACGCGCTGGGCGACGACGTACGCCATTGAAGGAGAGGTCTTGATATGCCGAAGCTCCCGGAACTCCCGATGCTGCGCGTCGGCCTCATCGGCAGCGGCTTCATCGCCGCCTTCCATCTGCAATCCATGGTCGGCGTGCGCAACGTCAGCATCGGCGGCGTCTACAGCCGCTCGGTCGAGCGGCGCACGCGCATCGCTGATAAAGCGCGCAGTCTCGGCCTTGGGCAGGCGCATGTGTTCGACAGCATCGAAGCGATGGCGATGTCGGGCGAGGTCGATGCGCTCTGGCTGCTGACGCCGAACGACACCCGTCTCGACATTATGCGCGAAATCCATCGTGTGACGAAAGTCGGCGCGCCGCTGCGCGCCGTCGCCTGCGAAAAGCCGCTCGCCCGCACGCTCGCCGAGGCGCGCGAAATGCTCGAGCTCGTCGAGGATGCAGGCCTGCTGCACGGTTATCTGGAGAACCAGTTGTTCTCGACAGCGGTGATGCGCGGCAAGGACATCATTTGGCGTCGCGCCGTGCCGCAGGGCGGACGGCCCTATCTGGCCCGTGCGGCGGAGGAACATTCCGGCCCGCACGAGCCCTGGTTCTGGCAAGGCGAAAGGCAGGGCGGCGGCGTGCTCTCCGACATGATGTGCCATTCAGTTGAGGTTGCGCGCTTCATGCTGACCGCGCCGGGCGCGACCCGCGACAGCCTGCGGCTGGTAAGCGCAAGTGCGACGACGGCCAACCTGAAATGGACGCGGCCACGCTATGCGGCCGACCTGAAGACGCGGATGGGCATCGATTTCGCCAAACGCCCGGTCGAGGACTTCGCGCGCGGCATCCTTGCGATGGAGGACGCCGACGGCCATCAGTTGATGATCGAAGCGACGACGTCATGGGCCTATGTCGGCGCCGGCTTGCGTATCCAGCTCGAGCTGCTCGGCCCCGAATATTCGATGGAATTCTCGTCGCTCTCGACCGGTCTCAAGGTGTTTCTCTCGCGCGCGGTTACCGGATCGGAGGGCGAGGATCTCGTCGAGAAGCAGAATGCCGAGCAGGGCCTGATGCCGGTGGTCGAGGACGAAGCCGGCATCTACGGCTATACCGATGAGAACCGACATATGGTGGAAGCGTTCAGGCGCGGGCTGAGCCCCGCGGAAACCTTTCATGACGGCGTCGGCGTGATGGAAATGCTGATGGGGCTCTATCGATCCGCGGAACTCGGCCAGACGGTGCATTTCCCCGACCCCGAACTCGAACACTACGTACCGTTGGTGGCCCGCTGACGGCAGGCCAGAGGGCGAATGCGATTTCGAGAGCGCCAGCGATTCCAGGTAATGCCCAGGACATGTAACAGATCCGTTCGGCGCCATTGGCGTGAGCAGACTAGCGTATGAGCTTTATGGAACAAACCGGCTTCGCCCGCGGCAACTGATAAGTTTTTTCTTCTTTCCTTATCAGTTCGTCGACTGCCTCCATTTTGTATGAAAGCTTATCAGTCAGAACACTAACCCATTTTTCTTCTTTCCTCATCGAAAGCTATTCGACTCAATTTTCTTTCCGATGATCATGCGCCGGATCGAAAAGGGTGAACGCAAGGGCGATGCCAAAGTGTGGTCCTACCCTGGTATGGAAAAGGTCGTGCAGCAGATGCGCAAGAAAATCGACGGTGTGTCGGAGCTGTTTACGCTTGATGCCTGCCGGCACGGCGGCATGACCGAACTGGAGGAGGCCGAACTGACGGACGGCCAAGGTCGTGCGCTCTCCGGGCACAAGACCGCGCAGGCCTATCGCGGCTACGCGAAAGAAACGATGCAGCGGGCGTTGGCGGCGACAGGGAGACTAAAATGAAGCTCTCGATCGCGTTGTCGGCGCTGCTCATAACTGGCTTCGTAGCCGCAAGCACTGAAGAGGCAGCTGCGGTGGTGTACTGCCAGTACGTTTCATATCCTGCCGGCTGCGTCGTAAGGCCCGGTGTAGTGCTTCGGCCGCGGCCGGTCGCGCGAGCCGTGGTGACCTCCGGCGTCGGCGCAGCTGGAGTGGGAGTACGGGCGGGTACACCGATGAACCGTGGTGGTCCAGTTAATCGAGTCGGTAGGCGCTGACTTGGGGCCAGTCAAACCCTGTGCTTGGCGCCGCGATCGGGCTCACACCATCGTCATCCTCTGGGCGTTAAGCGAGCGGCGGCCGCGGCCGGTCTTATCGACCGTGGCATCACCAGTGGAGCATGCCGATGTGGATCCTGATGTACGTCTTCTCCTACTCAGTCAGTCCGGCCGCGACAACCGACAAGGCAGAATGGAGGCTACTCCCAACCGTGGTGTTTCAGGAGTTCTCCAATGAAGAGCGATGCCGGGCAGCCAAGTCGACCCTTGAGGGGAGCTTGAAGGAGGCGGGAGCCAAGCTAAAAAGCGGATTGGAAGACCTGAAGAGCATTGGTAAGGGTGACCCGGCGCAGATCATCATTGCCTTTAATGTGGAATGCCTTCCGAAATAAAGTTGGCGACTAGGACCGCGCCATCATCACCTCGACGGAATAGGGCCGGCTTCGCAGCGCCGACACCGGGCGGAAAGAAGCAGGACGCCGGATTTCACCAGCCGTAATAGCGGGCGGCAGCGTAGCCACCATAGGGCGGACAATAACCGCTGCCATAACCACCGCCATAGCCATAGCCATAGCCATAGCCATAGCCGCCGCCATAACCGTAATACGGGACGGCGGCGTAGCTGTAGGAGGGATAGCCGCCACCATAGTAGCCGCGACTGGCGATCGCGCCGCCGACGATGGCGCCGGCTGCAACCCCGTAGCCGAGACCGCGATAACCTAAACCGCGATAACCCAAGCCGCCGCGATAGCCCCATCCGCCGCCACGGAAGCCGACGCCGCGGTAGCCAAAGCCGCCGCCGCGCCAACGCACTTCGGTCGTGTTTTGGTCAACCATCGATTTCATCGCCACGACATTGGTCGGCATCGGCCCGGCCTGCGCGCCCGCACCGAGGAGGGCAGCGGTCGCAGCGAGAATGGCGGTACGCAGTGAACTAAACGATCTCATGATCATCTCCGTGCTGTTTGGTAGGGCCTGGCGCGGGCCGGTGACAGTCTATTCTTGGGCAGCGCTGCCGCGGCAGATTGATCTAGATCAAACCGAATCCCGGGCCCCGGGCACGATGCAGCGCGCAGTTAGCGCCCGACGTGCACGTTTCACGCGCCAGTAGATCAGTCGAACTCATAGGAGAATGCGAAGGCCACTTCGGAGGGAAGTTTGACTTTGAGTTCGCGTTCGTCGACTCGCGTCCGACCGCAGCAACAGCCATCGGCGAGTAGGCGAAAATGTGGATGCTCCGAAACGGCAACAATAAGTTTACTTTTCAATCCGAAACCGGACGGTCCTTGTCTTCTTGTCCGAGGACTCTTCGACTAATTCAAAATTACCGACTGAAGCGCGTCTCAAGAGTGCCGCACGCGGGCGTGCAATTTGTTCTGAGACATAACGATAGGTTCCGGAAAACGACTTGCCCCTCGCCTTTATTTCCCGCAACGGCACCAGCTCAAACGACATCGCGTATGGTTGCTTGGCACCAACGCACTTAAATTCAATTCCACTGCAGCGAATTGTTTTATTGCAGGTCGCGCCCACTTCGTTGATCGGTGTATCGTTGTAACCAGGCGGCAACTGGTACTGAAAGACACTGTCGAGAGTATCGGTACAGGTGCGCATCGGCTTGAACCGGAAATTAACAGTCACAGTCGTCCCAAGACGCCCCGGAGCAGAAACGTATAAATCATGCTGGGTAACTGGCAGTACATAACGCCCTGCCAGAAAAACCGGTTGCGCCGTTGCCGAAGTGACGGACCAAGTAATGGTCAAAATAGCCCAAATGATAGTACGCATCTCGTCCTCATTGATAGATTGCCCTAACGGCACGATGATCGTCTCGGGGTGACAAGCCGCCATGCAGAGGACGCTCACGGACGACGAAATGGGCGTCCTGCTCGTGTTTGTTCTTTAGTGATCTACGGTCGTTCGTGGGGTATTGGCGACCAACTCGAGAGTAACCAGCCTCGCCAACAGGATAGCTGGATAAAGTTGACCAATAACCGCTTCAACGCTGCACAGACTTCGAGCAAGGGGGTGAATTGGGACGATGTCACCATAACCGGTCGACGTTAATGTAACAAAGCTGAAGTAAAGCAAGCGACTGGCGAGACCGGAATTATACTCGTCGACGAATTTGTCCTCGGCTTGTTGAATTGATCGGCCGCAAAAGCCTTGAATGGCTTCTGACCCTTGATGATGAACGTGCCAATTGTGGGCGAAGTCATCTCCACGCTAACGTTGTCTGAGAACAATGCGAACTAGTCGTCCCAGCGACCTTCGTCCATGAGGTAGGCGGAGGCCGAGATATGATTGATAATTGTAAGACGATCGGCAATGAACTGGACGTCCGTATTCACTACGCCCGAGTTGTCGGCCTTCTCCACATTCAGTCGGGGCGGTCCAGGCGCATTCTTGTGCGGCACAAATTTTTCGGCTTCCGGCGCTTCAACCATCGCGATGAGAAACCACGTCAGAGCGCCTTTTAAAAGAAGATTTGCATACATTACGTCCCCTATCTAGAGTCGAGTGTAAGCACCCTGCCGCCTCTTGGCGAGAGCGACCCGGGTCAGGCGATCTCGAGCCTGTTTGCGGTGCCTACGCCAAGTCAACTGCGGCTTAAACGGCCGAGCACGCTTGCTCCGGCATCGGATCGGCGAGCATTCTCAAAAATCGAGGAAGCGCTTTATTAGATACATACGCTCGCCTTACCAGTTACGCTGGGCGCGGAAGGCGAGTGTCCATGTGCCCTGATCCCGGAGTTCGTACAGGGCTGCCGGCTTGGCGCCGACGGTCGGCAAAGCGGCCACGCCGGCATATTGCTGATCCACCAGGGTGTACATCAGCTCACCCGTGAAAGTGAGGTTCTTCACCGGGGACCAGCGCGTGTTGGTACCGATCTGCGCGACGTTGAAGTTCGGATTGCAGCTTGAGCCGGGCGTCAGGAAGGTGGCGACGGTGGCGCAGATATATCCTCTTGCCGTGGCGTTGTAGTTGACGGACGTGTAGGAGCCGAAGAGCGCTGAATTCCACTGGCTGTTCCAGTTGTGGGTGTAGCCGCTACGCACGCCCCACAGTTTAGTGGTCTCGATCCCGTTGCCGGTCGTGAAAATGCCGTCAGAAACGCCGGCAACCCCCAGGCTCTGATAGACGCCGGCGAGGCCGGTGCCGCCGTACATGGCAAGGGACGGCGTGACCAGACTCTGCCAGACGTAGCGGCTGGCACCGTCCGAATAGCCAACTGAAATATTAATATCGTCGCCCGGGCCGGTCGGCAGGTTTTTGATCGACAGAGCCAGCTGACCAGCCCAGCCCCACTTGTCGCTGGGATGACCTGAAGTTTCTGTCCCGCCGTAATAGGCCGCGTGGATGTTGTGCGCGGCTACGGAGGCCTGGAAAAGGCCCCAGGTCTGGTCAACGCGAAGCATGCCAACGATGTCCGGAGCCCGCGTGCCGCCGAAGGCATTGGCGCCATACACGCCGCCCGCGAAGTTGGCCGCGGTGAGGGTGGACGCATTCCACAAATTGGTCTGATAGTAGATAACCTGATCCTGCACGGAGATCGTACCGGTGATGCCCTGACCGAAATTCGCCGTATAGGAGAACTGGTTCACGCCGGTGGTGTCGGAATGGCCGCCGAGGAGCGCGTCGGTGATGTTGGCGGGATAGCCAGACCAGGGTGCGTCGAACTGGGATGTTGCCCTGCCGATCGTGAAGCCGGCGAACTGGATGAACGCAAAGTTAAGGGCGAAGGCCCCACCGGAGAGACCGCCGTCGGAGGGGTTACCAACGCCACCAAAGCCGCCAGCCTGGGCGGCAGCAGAGTAAACGGTGCCACCGGCGCCAGTGCCGGCATAGGTACCCGAGGTCCAGGAAAAATTCGCATCGAAGAAAGTGCGGACCACGCCGTATTCGGTCGCGGTACGCGTATCGACGGAGAGGTTTTCGCGGGCGCGAGCGAAATAGTAGTTGCTCAGCCGGTTTTGCTGACCCGCAGCGCCACTCCAGGCCGGGGTGCCCTGAATACCAGCGCCGTTGAAAGTGACATCGGCGCGCAGGTAACCGCCGAGCTTGATGCAGGTGTCGGTACCCGGGATGAAGTAGAAGCCATTTCCATAGAGGGAACAGATCCTGACGTATTCGATCGCCTTGGCCTTGACTGGAAGATCCGCCGCCTGGGCTGCGCCCATGGCGATGAGACATGCTGCCGAACCAAGCACTGCCCTGTTGAGTATCTTCATGGCCCGCTCCCCTGCTCTTTCGGAGCCGCCCTCTGGCTGAACTCCGCAACGATCCGATACCCTCGCATCCCAGCTTTACGCTGCGATTCGAGTCACGCAACGAGGGACACCCGGTACATTATTCTTCAGGCTACTTTCTTAGAGAGTGTTACACGAAAGGCACACGAACCGGCTGCCCTTTAGAAAATGGAACTAATGCTCTGGTCGTTTGCATTGCTGTGCAAGGTCACAACATCGGACATTGGCCGCCGACTCCGGGATGTCCGTTTTGTGCCAATATGCGACATCAGCCTTAGTGGGCATCCCATCTGATCTGTCGTACAATCGCATCTAGGTTGGATCGTGGGCCATGGTGCAGGAGCGGCCAGTCCGGGTCGAGCGGAGGTTGTCGGCGATATTGGCCGCCGACGTAGCTGGCTACTCGCGGTTGATGCACAATGACGAAGAGGCGACCCATGCCAAACTGGCCGCGCTCCTAACCGACGCCGTCGCCCCGGCAATTGCCGAACACGGCGGCCGTGTCGTGAAGAACACCGGCGACGGGTTCTTGGCGGAGTTTCCGAGCGCGGTCGAAGCCATCCGAGCTGCGGTGCAGTTCCAAGCGCGTGTTAGCGAGCTTACAACCGGTGACGTGGAAGAGAGACGCATTGTATTCCGCGTGGGCGTCAATATCGGTGACGTAATCGTTGAACCCCACGACATCTTCGGCGACGGAGTTAACATTGCTGCGCGGCTTGAAAGCATCGCAGAACCGGGCGGCATCTGCATCTCGTCTGCTGCCTACGATCAAGTCCGAGGCAAGGTCGGCCTTGAGTTCACCGATCTGGGTCAGCAGAACCTCAAGAACATCGACGACCCGGTGCGGGCCTATGCCGTTGGCCTGAACGCGAAAACCGACCGAGCTGCTTCGCTGCCATCGTCAACTCCCCGGTTGTCCATCGTTGTTTTGCCGTTCGCAAACATCGGAGGCAATCCCGAGCAAGACTACTTCGTCGATGGCGTGACCGAGAGCCTGACCACCGACTTGTCGCGGATCAATGGCGCGTTCGTGATTGCGCGCAACACCGCGTTCACCTTCAAAGGTAGGCCGGTCGACGTAGTGAGGCTCGGACGTGAGTTGAACGTCCGCTACGTGCTCGAAGGGTCGGTGCAACGTGGTGGCAACCTCCTTCGGGTCAACGTACAGCTGGTCGACGCCGAAACCGGCAACCACCTCTGGGCGGAGCGTTTTGACAAGCCCGTTGCCGACCTCTTTGACATGCAGGACGAAATCGTATCGAGGCTCGCCAACTCATTAAATGCCGAACTGGTTGCCGCCGAGGCCCGGCGAGCGGAGCGTTCACCGCATCCAGACGCGATGGACTCGGTGTTCCAAGGTAGGGCTTGGTTTAACAAGGGGGTGACCCCCGATTACATGGCACAAGCGCGCGGCTTTTTCGAGCAGGCCATGGCGCTCGATCCGGGAAATGTCGAGGTCATGGTCGGTTTAGCGCGGGTCGATGCCGTACTCGGAGGTGCCCTTATGACCGACGATTATTCAGCGCGGTTCACCTCGGCCGAGGCGACTTTAACCAAAGCGCTATCGCTCGCGCCGAACCACGCTTTGGCACACGTGTATCTGGGCTTCGTGCAAATGTTTACGAAACGCGTGGCTCAAGGCATCGCTCAATGCGAGCGGGCACTGGCGCTGGATCGCAATTTGGCCGGCGCTCACGCTCTCATCGGCTTCGCCAAGTTTCTGCTTGGTCGAGGCGCAGAAACCGAATTTCACATCAACGAGGCATTCCGCCTTTCTCCTCGCGACACCTTTGCCGATCGATGGATGGCATGGGTCGGCCTCGCCAAGGCTCAGCTCAGTGCCGATGCCGAAGCAGTCGTCTGGCTGCGCCGGGGCCTTGATGCAAACCGAAATTATTCCGCCGCGCATTTCCTTCTCGCGGCTGTGCTGGCGCGGCTCGGGGAGCTGGACGAAGCGCGGGCCGCGGTGCAAGCGGGATTTGCGCTCGATCCAGGCTTCACCATTCGTCGCTTTCGTGATGCCACGTATGCACGAAGCGACAATCCGACCTTCCTTGCCTGGAGCGACCGCGCGATTGAGGGCCTGCGGTTGGCCGGCGTGCCTGAGGGCTGATGTCCGCTCTGGGTCAATCGCGTCGGTCTGCGGTCGGCCAGCCGCTTCCGGTCTATCCCCGTCAACGGACATCGCCAGATCGGCCCGGCTCTTCCGTTTCGTGCCAAACGCGGACATTCCACCCGCGCTATGCTTAGGCTCGCCTTACGGGCGGCCAGCCACTTCCAGTTGATAGTTCACATCCAGCGCAACACGCTTTTTGTGTGGAGCGTCAGGATGCCAACCGACAACTGCGAACATCACGAAGAAGCCCACAATATACGCCACCACGACAGACCAGCCGTGCCGCAGCCACAAGCCGACCGACTTGGCCTCCGGATACATATTGGAGATCGCGACGCCCGCCGACGAACCGAACCAGATCATCGAACCGCCAAAGCCCACGCTATATGCAAGGAAACCCCAGTCGTAGCCACCCTGCTTCAGCGCAAGCGCCGTCAACGGGATGTTGTCGAACACGGAAGACAGGAAGCCGAGCCCCAACGCGGTTTGCCACGAGGCGACAGGCAATTCCTCTACCGGCATGAAGGACGCATTGGTGACAAGGGCCAAAAGGAAGACCGTGCCCTTGAACGTTTCCGGCATGATCGCCCAATCCGGCCGACGCAGCGGCGCGGCTGCGAGAATGACGATCCACACCGCAAGCCCTATCACAGGGACGGCATCGAGCATCGCCGGAAATTTCAGATTGGCGATGACGTTGGCCGAAACAGCGATGATCAGGATTGCAGCGACAATTCCCACATAGGTCCAATCGATGTGCAGGCCACGCTGCGCATCCTTCTCTATGGGGGAATGGCGATGTTGTGCCAGCGAAGCCGGTATTCCGTAGATCAGGAAGCCAGCGATGGCTGCAACGTAGGCCTCCACGACGCGCAGCGGGTTAATGCCGTCGATCCACATCATGGTGGTGGTGGTATCACCAACGACGCTGCCTGCGCCTCCGGCATTGGCGGCCGCGACGAT
Organism: Bradyrhizobium sp. AUGA SZCCT0182; assembly: GCF_018130185.1. Lineage (NCBI taxonomy): Bacteria > Pseudomonadati > Pseudomonadota > Alphaproteobacteria > Hyphomicrobiales > Nitrobacteraceae > Bradyrhizobium > Bradyrhizobium sp. AUGA SZCCT0182. Next base: position 64,971 of record NZ_JAFCLY010000037.1, read on the forward strand.
GGCGGCAAGGTAACCGATATGCACTTTGCCCTTGAATACGTGGCGCGCCATAGTGCCACCGATCAAGGCAGCGGCGATGTTGTCGAGGAAACCCGACATCACGAATACGATCGCCAGCAGGATCAGGCCGCCGCTCCAGCCGTTTGGCAGCAACGCCGGCATCGCGTCGGGGATTCGGCTGTTCTCGAAATGCCGCGACAGGATAGCGAAGCCCATCAGCAGTAGAAACAGATTGGCAAGAACAACCCATTCGTGATGCAGCTGGAACATGAAGCCGGTCAGACCCTCGCCATGCCGGAAGCCGGTAAACAGCAGCTTGTAAAGCGTAACAGCCACGAGCCCGGTCAACGCCACCTCAAGTGTCCAGCGGTGGAACACCGCGACGCCTAGCAGCGTCAGGCCGAAAAGAATGAAATCAACGGGGATGCTGAACAGGTAGACGGGCTGGGCAGAGTACGCGCCCATCGCGGATGTTGCCGCGACCGGATTTGCGAACAGGATGCCTAGGAGGAGCACCGCAGCGGCGAGAAGCAGCAGCGGCGGCACATTGACGGCCCTCCCGGCGAGGTATTGGGCACGGAGGATTTCTTCGTCTGATCTTCGACGGGTCATGGGCGCACGGTCTCCGCGTGGCGGCCCGACCATCGCTTGACCTGTCACTGCCACATGCAGCGAGCACCCGAGTGCCGTTCTACACGCCACCCAAAAGAAAGCAATGTGTGCCCGAGGCCTTATGTCCGCTCTGGGTCAAACTGAGAAGTCCGGGTGGGCCACCGGGAAGTCGGCTTTGCCTTCAAGAACGGACATCGACAGACCGGTCCCGTTGGTCTGGTTCGTGCCAAACACGGACCCATGCAGTGCAGCAAATCGGATTGTTATTCGATCATCTCGTCGGCGCGAGCGAGCACGTCTGCGGCACAGTGAGACCGAGTGCCTTGGCAGACTTCAGGTTGATCGCCAACTCGAACTTAGTCGGCTCCTGAACCGGCAGGTCGGCTGGCCTCTCACTTTTGAGAATGCGGTCGACATAGCCAGCTACGCGGCGATACTGATCGATCAGGTAAGGGCCATAAGACATTAGCGCCACCGGCCAGTGTGGGCTCTGGTTGGTGCCGTCAACTCGAAGTATCAATGTTGTCGCCGACGAACGCTACCCTTCCGGCACCCCGGCCAGCCGCATTCCCGCAACGATGCGTTCGTGGACAGCAAGGAGAATCGGATTGTCGCTCGGTACATGAGCGCGGAACCGACGGATAGTGAAGCTCGGATCAAGCGCAAGTCCCGCCTGTACCGTGGCGCGCGCCTCGTCCAACTCACCAACCTGCGCCAGCATTGCCGCGAGAGGGAAATGCGCAAACGAATGGTTTCGGTTTGCTTCGAGGCCCCGACGCATCCAGATGACCGCTTCCTCATCTGCACCGAGCTGCGCCTTGGCAAGGCCGACATACCCCAGCCAACGAGCGGCAACGGTGTCGCGAGGAGAAAGGCGGAAGGCCTCGTTGATGTGAGTTTCGGTTTCTTCGCCGCGACCAAGGAAGAACTTGGCGAATCCGATGAGAGCATGAGCGCGGGCCGAATTGCGATCCAGCTCCAAAGCCTGCTGGCATTCCGCAATACCTTGGGCTGCGCGGTTCGTAAATACCTGCACGAAGCCCAAAGTCACGTGAGCCAAAGCGTGGTTTGGTGCGAGGGATAGTACCCTTCTAATGGTCGTCTCCGCTGCCGCAAGCCGCTCTGAATAGTCATCGGTCATAAACGAAGCGCCTAGGTAGCCATCGACCCGTGCCAAACCGACCATGGCCTCGATGTTATCGGGATCGAGCGCAATGGCCTTCTCGAAAAAGCCGCGCGCTCGTGTCAGGCTATCGGGTGTCAGCCCCTTGTTGAACCAACTGCTACCCTGGAACACCAAGTCCATCGCGTCTGGATGCGGTGAACGCTCCGCTCGGCGGGCCTCGGCAGCGATAAGTTCGGCATCGAGCGCATTGGCGAGCCTCGAAACGATTTCGTCTTGCATGTCGAACAGATCGGCCACAAACTTGTCAAAACGCTCAGCCCACAGGTGATTGCCGGTTTCGGCGTCGATCAGCTGCACGTTCACTCGAAGCCGGTTACCACCGCGCTGCACGGAACCTTCGAGCACATAACGGACGTTCAGCTCACGTCCGACTTCCTTTACGTCCACGGGTCTGCCCTTGAACGTGAACGCCGTGTTACGCGCAATCACGAACGCACCACTGATGCGCGATAAGTCTGTTGTCAGGCTCTCGGTGACGCCATCAACGAAGTATTCCTGCTCGGGATCGCGGCCCGGGTTTCCGAATGGCAGAACCACTATAGACAAATGCGGTGCTGAAGATGACAGGGGGGCGGCCTGATGAGCCTTTGCGGTCTGGCCAACCACGTAGGCACGGATCGGACAGGCTATGTTCTTGAGGATTTGCTCGCCGATGTCAGTGAACTCGACCGTAACCTTCCCACGAACCTGTTCGTACGCGGAAAAAGAGATACAGATGCCACCCGGTTCAGCGATGCCTTCAAGCCGAGCGGCGATGTTCACACCATCGCCAAGAATGTCGTCTCCGTCGATCAGGATGTCTCCAAGGTTAATCCCGATCCGAAACAGCATACGCCGGTCCTGCGGGATCCCTTCGTTCCTCTGGGCCATTACTGCTTGCACGACTACCGCGCACTCGACTGCATCGACCACCGAAGGAAACTCAAGCAGCACACCGTCTCCCGTGCTCTTCACAAGCCGTCCACCGTGCTTCTCCACGAGGGCATCGGTGACCCTACGGTGTTCGCGGAGCGTGCGGACCGTGCCGACCTCGTCGCGCCCCATGAGCCGCGAGTAGCCCGAGACGTCAGCCGCGACTATGGCGGCGAGCCTGCGTCCGACACGACCTGGTTGCTCGTGCTCCATGGCAAGCACGTTTCCTCTTGCGAGGCCATCTTGTACGAAAGCTGACCTGAGAGGCAAGTCTCATAAGGCGCGATTTGCAACAAGCAGCTACGCATGGACCCCGCTCGGGCGGCCCCCTAACGGCTTCGCCGAGCCCTTGGACCTCTGAAGGCTCCGCCGCGGAGAATCCTTACACCATCTTCCTGCGAGGAAGGCCTCTGCAGGAGATGTATCGATCGTGCTGCTCAAATACGCGGGAACGATGCCCTTCAACTTCTACGCGGGACTGCCCGATAGGGTCTGAGAACCTGCAGGTGGTGATGTCTGTTGTGGGTCAAACTCAGAAATCGGGGCGGGTAACTGAGAAGTCTCCTTTGCCCTCAAGAACGGACATCGAAGCACCCAGGCGCGCGTGCGTTGCGCTACGCTTAAAGAGTTTCGTGCCGCGCCGCAGCAAGCAAACAAATGGCCCGACGATATTGCACGTCGGGCCATTCAAGATCATCCGCTCTTCAGATAGGCAGCGTCTCTTTACTTTTTGAGAGCAGTTCGATGCTTACTTGGCCGGATCAGGTCGCGAACTTCCAACAGTAGACGGTATTTTGTACTCGCCGCGGAGTTCATCCCACACGGCCGTGTCACTGACCTGCACGACGTGGTACTCACCGCGGCCCGTGATCCCTGCATATTTTCCCGTGCCTCCAGTGAACTCGAAGGTACCGCGGAACTCTTTCGGTTTGACGTCTTTCAAGACGTACTTGGCAAAGACCTTGGATCCATCGGCCTCTGTGAAGGTTTTATGGCCGCCGCTGGAATTGCCAACATCCGTTAGATCAACCACCTGATAGCGGGCTTTGTCGAGGAAGGGCTTGCCGTCGGCATTGAACACGGCGCCGTCGAATTCGGTGACCGACACCGTATGGTCAGCCCGGTCTTCCAGCTTAACGCTCTTGTTGGACAAGGTGACCAGAACGGCTCGACCGAACCATTGACCCGCTTCTTCAGCCACGGCCGGGGCAGAGGCCGCCGGGACTGCCAAGGCAAGAACAACACAACCACACATCCACGATGAATTGAGATGATACCTCATGGTTTCCTCCCAGATAGGTTGCGGGTTAAACGTTGTCGAGCAAAGACCTCCATGCTTGAGTTTCCAATGTGTCTATTAGACGCGTATCGCCATGCATCAATAGTCCACTGTGCTGACCTACATTCCCGTGCAACGACCAAATCGGCCAGCGCTTCTTGAGCAGGCTCTCCGCCTTGACGCGCGCAGGTAAGCCGCCCTGATACTTCTCGACATAGTCGAGCAGCCGCGCGGTGCCGATCAACCACGTTGCCTGCTTCGGTTCGCCCCTGCGGGCGGCCTCATCATTCCACCGGCAGATAGTTTGACCACAAACTTCGCAAATGGTCGCTGCCTGCGCGGTGGTCAGCAAGCCGCCATTGGCAATCTGATCCATTACGTCGCCTGATGGCGGCTTCCACCCCAAATCATCTGCAGCTGCTGATCGATCATGCGTTCAAAGTAACGGTCTATAGTGCGGATAAATTTCAGGTGGCCAATCCTTAAAGCTCCTGGATCGATCTCGGCACGCGCATTTCTCGCATTTTTTAAGACGCCTGATTTGAATATTCACTAAAAAACCGACGGCGGCTTCCTTAAGCTGATTCCGAAATTTTTAATAAATTCGGACCAGCCTCCCCTCAGCGGCAGGAGGTGTATCATGCATAATCATGACTTCGTGTCTGACGGATTTCTCGCGCTAATCGTAACCGCCCTTGTGATGTTGTGCTCAGGTTGGCTCGTTCTCGCGTTTAGCTAAGGCCCCGGAGCGATCCGAGGCCTTTTTTGTCCATCAGACGTTAGCGGTCTCATACCGAGCTGCAGGTTGGGACGCTCGAGGCTTTTCCTCGATTGGGCTTGCAGGCAATTGCAGTACGGTAGCCCTCTGCCCCGCAGCGAGGTCAGTGACAAGAACGATTGTACCGTTTGAGAATTCCAGCGCGTCGTGATGTTGGTATGGCTTATTGAGGTTTATTTGGCGAAAGCGCGCGAGTCGATCGCCGATGCTCTTGCAAAACATGATGCCATCAGTTTGAGCGTCATTCTCGAATGCTATCTCGGTCCCAGGACGAAGGCAGACCGCGACTTTCGAATCGTCTGGGCTCGCAAAGCCGTGAGTCCCAGTAGAAAAGTTGGTCGAGACCAACGTTTCCGCGACCACCGCGGGTCGTGTCGCGACCGCATGTCAGCTGTAATCGCACATGGATGCGCCTCCTATAAAGCGTCACCCCCAAATCACGAACCTCCAAACCGATTTGGTTGCGAGGTGCGATGATGGGGATCAGTAGATTCCCTATCCCTCCGGGAGTCGACCTAAGAAACATTAATTCGGCGAGCCCCAGAGGCCTAACCGCCCGGACCGCGCGTTGAGGAGCCGATCCCACTGCCGGACCAGCGAATGCTGGTTGTCGAGCATAGCGGGGCCCCACCATGATGGCCCGCATCGGCGTCATGCGGGCGTTGAACCGGAGCACCGCAGCGAGGATAAGGCCGCAATGAAAAATAAGCCTTGCGTTCGTTCAACAGGACGCGCTCAAATCATGGCAATAGAATAATAAAGAGAGGCGTAGTGAGTGGGAGAACGGCGATGGGCGCAATTGGAGCGGTTTTTCAGCCCGAGCTAATCAAATTGATGAGGGCAGTCCTTGACGATGCCACGGCAATACTCCCCGAGGCAAAGCGCACGTCGACGATGAAAGCCGAAATCGCGTCTAACATTCTTGCATGTGCCGCGAAAGGCGAGCGGGACCCGATAGCGCTGAGAATGGCTGCACTCTCGGCCATCGTGGAGTGTACTCACTATTCGCACGATATCTCTCCGGAGCGCAGGTTGGTCTAAAACATAAAAAAGCCGCCCGGGCATGACTCCGTGCGGCTCCTTACGCGACTGCCGGTTTCCCAGTTCCGTCGCTGCTGCCATAATAACCGTCGAGTGGTGCCACGGTTCCGGTGTGTCGCAAGAAAAGCCCGCCGGGCGTGAACCGGCGGGCTACATATCGCGTCGATATCCTCAGCGCTCAGCGTCTCACGGACTAGCAGCGCGGCCGCTACGCGCTCAATTGCTGCCCGGTGATGCCTTACCAACCTTCGGGTTGTCGCTCGCATGCGGGGCTCTCTGCGTTCCCATTGGTCGGGAGTGATGTTGGCGTCGCTGGTCTCGGACATCCAGTCGATCTGATATCTGTCGTCCCTTGCGCAGTTGCCCGATGGCTTGGAACAACTGTTCGCGCGTTGTGTCTGTGGGGAAGTAAAGCCCGCCGGTGCTTTCGGCTGGCATAGGTGTGCTATTCTCAGAAGTAACCTGACCCATGACTTACCTAATAGTTTGGGCCAGGCCTGTCGCGGTGTTCCTAGCACCTCGGCGGGCCGCTTGGTTTTTAAGCAGATTTATGGTACAACCAAATATATGAAAAAATCAAGTGCGGTTGCACCAAAAAGGCGCGGTCGACCTGCTATCAAAGGTGGCAGAGATCCACATATTGCTGCCAGGATGCCGCCCGCCCTGATCGCAGCGGTTGAGGCTTGGGCAGAAACCAACAAAACCAGCCGCTCTGACGCCTTCCGTCGGCTGGTCGAGTTGGGGCTCACTGTAAAGGCGAAACCGAGGCCAACCGGGCGACTTAGCGCCGCTCTCGTTGCGGACTTAGCCGTTGAGGCAATCGACAGCTTGGGGACGAAGGTCAAAGCGCCTGCGCGGCCGGCCGGCAAGCCGGGCCGGAGGTTGCGCGCTCAGGAGCTTGCCACGAAGGCGATCGAAAAGATTATCGATCCCGCGGCGGCCCCTGAAGAACAAGCCCAGCGCAGGCGGCGGCTAACCAAGGGGCCTCCGGAGTTTCGTGAGGCTCGCCTTGATCAGCCGAAGGCGAAGGGGAAGTGAGCACGGCGGGCAACGACGATAAAAGCCCGCTTATCGATCTCGTTAGCTGCATCGTATGCAATCAAACAATGAGGCTCGAAAAAAGCTCCCCCGACGCTGAAGGAATTGACATCATTCAATATCGCTGTGACCTGTGTAACAGAATTGAGCAGGTGCGATTATTGCGCCGAAGTCGAGTTTCGACGGACTGATCCAGCGATTTGCCAACCCCTCAGGATCTGCGCACGGGACGCGCCGACCGCGAAACCATCGATCGAGGGGGTTTGGCGAGGGTCAGCTTCGCCCCGCTTGCAGTATATCGCGCTCGTTCCGGAGGAACGTTTCCCTGGTGCTGCTTGTTGAACATCAGGGGCGTTTGGAGACACAATGCAGGAAGAGTGCAATTCTAGTCCGGATCTGGGATTGGGTACGACTGTGCTAGCGATAATGGGTGCAACTGCGTTGGTAGCTGTTCTCTTTCTATTATCACCATGGAACGTCTCCCACATCGCATCGCAGACAAGTCCGCGGACGTTGTACGTGGCTGTACCAACGCAATAGATGAACAAGAGAGTGGTGCACAAAAAGCCCACGCTAGCGCGGGTCAGCACCAAGGCCGCCGCTTCGGACAGAAAGTCCCGCTGCACATCGCCAAAGTGGCAGCACTCGTTATCGGTGGCCTGATTTGATTTCAGCCGCCCTCTCGGCCTGTTCCCTAGGGAACAGCGCCACGAGAACTTATCCGTCAATGTCGCAATCAGCCGAGGCAATGGTGCCCGGGAGAAAAAGGAACCAGGAGAGCGACATGAAATGGGATTACCAGATTGAGGCAACCGAAATGAGGGACGAGCAGCTTGAGGCTGTAAGCGGCGGCGCCGGTGTCATTACAGGCTTCGGGGTGCGGACAGATCAGCGGATCGCGTTGCAGCAACAGCTTACCGCGGCGTATGCCCGCAACAATCCAACCGACTACTACGGCTACTTTGGCTAACAGTTTGAGTTTTAAGATGCTCGGGAGGCCGCCCCGCTGGCGGCCTCTTTCGATGATCTGGACGCTCAGTGAGGCCGTGAGGCGAGAGACCGAGGAGGAGGATTGGGACTAAGCATTTCCAGTGATTTGCCAGGCCCCTCGGGGCGGCTTTCGCGCGCCTTATCGCTTGCGCGCCCACTCTGGTTGCGGAAAGCTCCGGCTGGTCGAGATCTTGGCTGAAGGGCTAAGAAATGACGAAGACACCAGGCAAAGCTGAACCACAGAAGCCGATCAGCAAAGCCGCGCGCGAAGCGCGTAAGGCATTCCGCCAAGTCGACGCCGAAAAGGCAATGACCGAGCACGAGATCGCGCAAAAGGCGTTCTCAAAAAACCGCGAGCGTCTCAAGGCCGAGCGGCTGGAGCGCGAGGCTGCAGCGCCACCGCCCACAAAAGTCCAGCTCAAAGCGAAGAAATGACAGCTCCAAGTCCAGCGAGACGGCGTTGGACCTCCGAAGAGGAGCAGAAGCTTGATGAGCTCCTCGATGCCGGAAAGGAAGCCGCCGAGATAGCTGTTGAACTGAATCGAACACGCCAAGCTGTCTATGCTCGATTGCAACGGCGGTACAGAAAACGAGCAAAGCAGTTCGGCTTGTCCAGCTCCGGCTGAAGATACAGCGCAATCCCGAGTATGCCGCGGCAGTTACGAACCCTAGCGCTGGGGTCGTTTGCCTAGCCGCTACGAGCGCGCTCCAATGGGTCATGCTCGAGCTCACCGCCGCCCTCAGCCGAACGCTCCGACTGCTGGCACATCTTTTATGGTGACGTTCAGGTCGGCACGATCGCGGTCCAGTCAGGGCTGCCGGTCAAGGCCAAGCAATGGAGATGGGACGTCGGCTTCTACCCGGCATCACATCGCGGTCGTTCCCGTAGCGGCTATGCGTCACGTTTCAACGAGGCGCGGGCCGGCTTTGAATCTGCCTGGAAAGCCTATTTCCCGCGATGCACCGAAGGTGACTTCATCGAGTACCGGCGCCAACGCGCCTGGACGGCATGGAAATACGCTATGCACGGTCGCGACGAGCGATAGCGAATTCCGTAGCTAGCCATCGTGGGGCGGCTAACGTGACCGCCGCTTTCGTCCCGCATTAGGTGAGGATTTGACTCGTCTCTGGATGCCGATCAAGCGCATCATCGTGGATCGCTGAGAGATGGGCTGTGGTGCAGCCACTTCGGGCACGTGTTGACCTTCAGACGGCGGCGGCGAAGCCTCGGGCGTCGGTTCGAGGTGTGCTGTAACGGATGCCGGCATAAACTCCGCAGTAGTGGAGGGTGTTTCGGACATCGCCGAGGCTGGAGTTTCGAGTGACAATAGAAACGCCCGGCCCGCGTCGGTAATCTGCCAACCGCCACCATCGACAGTCACGAAATGCGAACCGAAGATACTTAGGCCAGGCGCAAGCGCAGCTAGCCGCTTGGTTCGATCGGTCCAATCGGGGCCACTGGAAATGAGAATAGAAACCTGTCGCGTGAGTTCGGCGAGCGTTGCTCGCCCATCAACTTGACCGGCCAACACCTTCAAAACCGTGATCTGAAAACTCACGTGCAGTCTCGCGCGCGCCCCGGATAAAAACAAAAAGCCGCCTCCGGGACGATCGTGGGCGGCTTTTCGATTACGCAATTACAAGCCCGGTAAGGCGACGATCAGGGTGGCAATTATTGGTGAACAAGAAGTTGACGAATTGAGCTAATCCCAGCTTTTCGGCCGTTAGCAGACTGCAACCGGAACCGGCGCGTTCCGGTCGCCGGCGGGTCTTGCTCTGCCTATGCGACACAGCTCTCAGGATAAAATTAAGCGTCGACTTGAACTTTGGGCGCTCGAAGCCGTCGCTCATCGATGCAGCGATCCTTCACACATCGGGGATCACGTAGTCGTCTTGGTCACGCTGAGAGATCGGCCACAGATCGAGCTACCGTTTAGTACCAGCGTCCTCGGCCGTACCAGCCGCCGCCGCCAAGCAGCAGGACAAGAAGTACAATGATGAGAAGTGTGGTGGTATCCATGCGTCTTACTCCGCCTGCTGCATAATTGCGCAGCTTGGAATTCTAGCTATGACAACGTTTAGCCGGTGGTCTCGGTTCCAAGACCTCGCGGGGCGATGGGGTTACGTTGGGCAGTATTCGCTATTCCGCGACCAGGCATGCGGCGCCATGCGCTGGCGCGCCGCTGCGTAACCTCCGACAAGCGAAACCATCATTGCGAGAAAATCATAATGATCATGAATACAAATACGAGCGCACTCGCGGCGACCCCATAAATTAGATCGCCGCGTTCGCGTTTCGTCATGCTTTTGGATCCCAAAGGTCAGGTCCCGCTCTCCCAAGAGTGGCCATACGACCGGTTGATCGACCGTGAAAGGATGGCTTGAGCTACGGGGTATTCCGCCCGTTGAACAGCCGCGGCGATTGGGACGCCGTGCGAATGCCCAGCCTAAATCGAGGGTCGCGGCTCTCGCAAGTGGAACTCAAATTGCTCTTGCTCTGTTAGGTATAGGCCGCGCGGCTTCCCAACCATTCAAGGCCGGCGCACCGTACAATTGCCGAGCCAACCCTATGCCCAAGATCCGCGTTTCAATGCCGGAATTGCAGCGTCGAGCGTTGTTAGAAGTTAGAAAGCAGCCGGGCTGTCATAACATCCAGGAAATAGCGATCAATCGTGTTGCAAAGCACGCTGAAAATAACTGGTCGCTCTGTGTGCTCGCAGCGGGCGCGGCAGATGCCAATACCGCCGCGCGCGCGGCGGTTCACGTCCAAACTATTTTGCGCCGGGACTATGATCTGCTGACGGATTGATCTGTAGGTCCATAAAAGGAAGGCGGAGATCAAATGGACCACCGCTTCACATTCTCGATATTCACGATTGAGATCAACGGCAGGCCAACGCTTGCGCTGCAAGCTAAGAGGCACAAGGACGCGGAACGTCTTTGCGAACACGGCCGGTTACGCACAAAGTTGAGTACAATCACGTCTCATGGCACCCCGTTGTGCGATGCCAGCGCCACGATGAAGGTCAGGTTGGCTACTGCTGAAGAAGCAGTTCTTTATCGGCAAGCAACGCAATCGACCGAGCCATCAAGTGACACTAGCATCGTGTATCTTGTGGATCTCGATGGATAGGCCAACTTTGGACCAAACGTTAGCAGGAAGAAGAAAAAGAGGGCCGAAGCCCTCTTTCAAGATTAGTACCGACGATAGCCCCGATGGTATCCGTAGCCGTGACGTACATAGGGGCGGCGGACGACGTAGGCCCCGCGCCGATACTCGGGCCTTGTGCGGACGCAACCGCGCGGACCGCAGACCACTGCAACGCTCTCGACGTTCGAAGACTGGAACTGTCCCAGGGGGCCAGCGGCATTGCTGAAGCGGTTCCGGTCGAGAACGCTGCGCCACCCAACGTGGCCAGTGCGAGAAGTGCGAATCTAAGTTTCATCAGTTTCCGCCCGTTGAGTATAGTCTCCGCAGGAAGCGTAGAGGGTCCTCTGTGAATGAAGGATGAGTGCGAAGATTAAATCGCGGTAATCAGCCGGCAACTGAAGAGTCCGCTCTTGCTTCAACAGCGCGGACATCTAGGGCGTGACCGGCGGACGACCGCTTTGCTGCGCATTACGGACTCAACTCGGACATCGAGCTAGGTCCGAAGAGTGCCAACATGCGACATCTCGATGTTATTCAATCACCTCGCCAGCTTGCGCGGCCAGGACCCGGCGAGAGCTGATCTATGCGAAGAACCTGCCGCGCAACTCGCCGGCAAGCTGCTTGCGGGGAATTGCGGACGATCTGCGGCAGCGGATGAGGCAAAATAAAACGCCTCTTCCTCGCGCCGCTCCTATTGCAGGAGAATCGGCAGATTGAGCGGGCCGCGGAAACCGAATCCGTGCCAGCGCACGCCCGCGGGATCAGGCAAGGTCATGTTGGGGAAGCGCTCGAACAGCATGGGCAGCAGGATCGCGCCAACGGTTCGCCGCGACAGGTGCGCGCCCGCGCAGTGATGCGGGCCGTTGCCAAAGGCCTGGTGAGGATTGGGCTCACGCAACCCGTAATAGTTTTCGCCATCGTCGAAGACGTCCTCGTCTCGATTGGCCGACGCCTGGATCGTCATAACGGTGTCGCCTTTCGGGATGAAGCAGCCGCGGATCTCCGTGTCCTCCATAACGAGCCGCGAACTCGCCTGGATCGGCGCCACCCACCGCACCCCTTCCTCGAAGGCGGAGCGCCATTTGTCGCCTGCGCGCACGGCGTCAAGCTGATCCGGATTGGTGAGCAGGCCGTAGAGGATCGTCAGCAGGGCGTCGCGCGGCTCGTTGATGCCGCCGCCGATCGCGATCTTCACATTGGCGATCATCTGGCTTTCCGGAATCGGATTCTTCGCGTTCACCATGAAGGAGAGCGCTGAGGAATCCGGTTCGGCCCGCACGCGTTCGGCGTTGGCGCGAATACATTTGTCCATTTCCGCATTGGCGATGTCGGTCGCATCGAAAGGCCCCGGCGTCCAGCCGAAATTGCCGGCGCCGTCGATCAGCGTCTGCGACCATCGCTGCATGTCCTCATCGTTCGCGTCCGGAACGCCCATCGCATGTGCCAGAATCCGTGCGGCAAGCGGTCCTGCGAGACCGGGAAAGAGATCGACCACCTCACCGCGCGGCAGCCGGTCAAGATACGCCGCGGCCAGTTTCGCATACAGCGGCGCCCAGACGGATTCGATCGTCTTCGGCATCAGGGCCGGCATCATCGCCATGCGTTCGGTCCGGTGCTCGTCATGGTCCTTGCGCATCAGCGTATGCGCGAGAAAGGCGCGCTTCATGGGCGTGTTCGGGTCGTCGGAGCTGAACAACGCCGCGTTGTCCTTCACGTATTTGGTGTCGACGGCCTTGGTGAGGAAGGTGCGGCCTACGGATTTGACCCGTAATACGGGTGCTTCGCGTCTCAGGCGCCGGTAGATCGGATAGGGATCGCGCGAGAGCTCTTCGATCGTGATGGTCTCGTCCAGGGGGGCCAGGCACACGGTCGGCATGGGGTGATCCTGTTGGTTGTTGGCCAGCATGTGCCGAGGCGGAGCATATTGGCAGCCGAGAAACAGCGCAATCCGGCATCCGCCGCACCGGCAGGCGCGAAGCCGGCACGCTCCTCCGCCGCGCCGGAACCGAATGAGAGAAGAATTCAGGACCAAGCCTGATTATACCGGGAGAAAAACCGGCATCGACAGGGACAAATCGCGCCGTTGAAGGTAATGCATGCGAGCGACGACAAGCCTGCTCCCTAGCGGATTTGAGGAAGAGGGCGTCACCTTTTGGCTATCCGCGCGAGCGCGTGTTCCGGCAGGCGGCCAGAGTCCGTTGTGGGTCATTTGCGGAAGTTGACGTCCGGGTCGGCGACTTCCGATCTTCCCCTAACAACGGACTTCACTCGTCAGATCCGCTACTTCTGAAAAGTGCCAGGACACCGAGTCGAGGGTTCGCGCGCCGGTCGCCGGCAACGGTTTGAAATAACCCTCTGACCATCGTAGCCGGGCGGCAGGATGAGGTATTTCCCGCCCTCGTAGGGATAGACCTTGGTGAACTTTCTAATCGCATCGGCCACGGGCTTCGGATCGTTGTTCTCCAGGAACGAGCGGCCGAACCATATGACGAGGTTGATCCGGGCGCGGGTCCTATGTCAAAACTTCGAGAAACAATGGGGCCCATCGTTTGCGCGGTGCTCTGCTTAAACATCCCGGTTGCTCAAGCCGGTCCCTGCAGCGAAGACATTGCTCAATTCGAAGCGGCCATACGCCAGTCCGCGGGAAATCCGAACGCGGGATTGACAGCGCCACAGTCGGTTGGCGAGCAACTTGATCGACAGCCAACATCCGATTCTTTGAAACAAGCCCAGGAGCGCTTGCAATCAAAATTCTCAGCGACATTGGCCCGCGCCAAACGGTTTGATGCTAAGGGTGATCGCACAGGCTGCATTCGCGCGCTTTCTGCGGCCAAGCGAATGTATATTCTTTGAAATCAGAATTGAAATTTCTGAGTACGTTGGTGAGGGCCATTCACTTACCGGTGCGCTATTTGCCAGGCAGTTGAAACGGTGCGGCTCGTTCGCCGCCAGCCTCCGACCAGCCAGCCGAAAAGATTGCTGTAAAGCGCATGGTTGATTGCGTCGGGCTCAAATTTCGCCGAGCCCGGACGCTCGTTTACGTTAGGGTGGGCTGGGGATCGTTAATCTAGGTGAGGAATTCTGCAAGCGAGGCGCGCTGACAGGTGTGAATCCCACCGAGGCCGATCGTTTCGTTTGTTCAGGCATCACCGACCCTCTGTCAAAACTGTTGATGGCTCGCTGGTAAGTGCGAGCCGCCAAAGCAATAGCAACTTTCGTCGTTCGATAAGAATCGCCTCAGGGTCCTTGCCGATAGCGGCAGTACTCATCGCCGTTGTCGTATTCGATGCAGATCTTCACGCGCCTCCGAGGGCGATCATCGTCGTAGCTTGGATAGTCCCGGTGTCGGTCCGCACGGTCCCAACCTCGATTGTCGCGGTCGTTTCGATCGCTGTATCGACGCCGATCCATGTCGAGCTCGCGATATTCTTCGCGGTCACTGCGTCGCACTTCCGGACCCATTTCACGGTCATCGCGGCTCATACGGTCGCCGTCACCCCGGCGCATCCGCCAGTCCCGACCCATTTCCCGCTCCTCGATCTTGGGTTGGGCCCGGTCGGTGCGTTGATCTCGCGGTTGCTGGGCATTCTGGTCGGACGGGGCGGGTTGAGTAGGCACGCTTTGCGGCGACGAAATCGGCGGCTTCCCTTCGCCCTGGGCAAAGGAGGGCAGGCTCGATGAGGCCAATAAGAGGCTGGCGAGGACAACAACGCGCATGTATTTTCCTCCGGTGAAGTGGCCACCAGTAACGATTTCCTGATGGATTGGTTCACCTCAAAGGTAGCTATTCGGGACGCGCTGACTGCAGCCTATAGAGGATGTTAGGCAGGCGTCGCTTATTGATACTGTTGATGTTAAACGTCGCGACCCACGGCGACGGCCTGCGCGACCCGAATATAGTCAAGCAGCGGCGCGCCGGCGTCCTGATGGTCGACGAGCTTGACCACATTTGGCTCCAGGTCCGGCGGAACAGAAACGACGGGCCTGGCAAAGCCGCGGGTTTGAGCACCGGCTGGTTCGGTGTGTGCCCATGCGTGCCTGCCCGCTAGTTCCTCCATTAACTGTTCCGGTGTGAGCAATTTTGACCACTACGTCGGCTGCCGGACATGCCAGATTATCCCGATCACCGCTCCGCCTTCGGCTTCCATCGGTGACTGAGAGTGTTGCGCTCCCGCCTGACCAAAAGGGATGCATCACATGCCCCAACCTCATACCCGTCCTGAACCGTCGCTGATCCCATTTGAGCGGCCCCGCTGCCCCCAATGTTCCAAACGAATGATGCTGACCATGATCAGCCCAGCGTCTGACCGCGATGACAGCCGGACCTTTGAGTGCGCCAATTGCAATCACACGATGACGCGCACCGTCGCGCGAGATCCGATGTCGGATAAGTCGGGCTGGCAATCCAGCAACCTCAAAGCCCCGGAGTGAGGCTGTGCGGCGCCGCCTTGTCAGCCCCAGCACGACACTTGAAGAACGCCTGATTAATTTGGCACGACGGGTCCGGTCAGATGTGGAGACGCTTGCGCCATGCAGCGAGCGGGACGAATTAGTCCAGAAGCTTCGCCAGATTGAAACGGCACTTGATATGAGCGAGTTCCTGCTGTCCTCTGGCTCCAATCGCTAGTTTGGCCGCCTCAGTTTGGCGGCCTTTTTCATTTCGCGAGCCGCAGAAATGCGGCCCTATCAGGGGCCGGGAGGCTGCGCTGGGGGCCGCCCATTCCAACCGCAACGCTGAAAAAAAAGCGCCAACGGCGAGTAAAGTTAACGCAACTTGGTTGGATCGTTCCCCGAACTACTTTGGAGTACTTCCGCGCTCCAGAGCTTACGCCCTCATTGGAACCTGAGCCGAGATAGAAGTTCAAACGTCATTCTAAGTGGTTTTTTGTCACGGAGTGCATTGTGAGTGACACGCAAGAATTTAGCAGGCTGGTGGTCGGCGCTCGCTTCAAGATGAGTGAACTCGGAGCCACTCGATGCCGCTCGCTGGCCGGCAAGACTGGGATCGTGGTCGAGGTTTTCCGAAGCAATACAGGCGTCACCGTTCGGTTCGATGGTGCCAACAGACCAACTTGCCTGCACCGTGATTTTATCACCCCGATCTCGCGATGACGCATTGGCCGGACTTTACCCGCTTATGAGAGAAGGTGTTGTGGCGGTGGCGCGGGCGCCTTCCATCCCCCCGCGCGTCACGGCCTCGGCGTCCCGGTCCGGAGATTGCTGTGAAAATGTCCAAAATTTTCCGGGCTTTGTGCCGGGTAAGACTACGGGCCCTGACTTTTCATTATCCACTTAGTCGTTGGTCCCTTTTAACTTTTTAGGTGGCCCTTTTTGGTCCACGCCAGCGCCGCGTTCTTGCCGCGGTCTGTTCGTCCCCCGAAGGGGGTAGTCCGGAACAGAAACGGCGATTGCAAAGAGGGAACGCCTTACCGCGCGCCAAGGGATTTAGACCGTAGTTTTAAAATTCGAAGCCGCAGGCGGCCTCTAAGCTGCGCCCGCATTTACTTCCTTGCGACGGCCGATCACACTTCAATTACCCCGGGTGCTGACCCGAGTCTTCAGAACAACCTCGCCGTCGGGAATGCCAAGGGCATCGAATACAGTGGACTGTATGGGCACCCGCGCTTCAATTGTGTTGCCCCGCGCCGCCGCAAGATGGCGCCGAACGGCCTCTGCGGCATGGTGCCTGTCCGCAACGCGGGCGTAGTAGGTTTTGGAAGACTCAAAGTCATCCGACGGGCTCTCCTTCACATTGACAGCCCAGCCACTCGACATCAAACTACTTCCTCACGATCCGCGCAGCGCGCCGATGGTCGTTAGATCAAACCTCAATTACGGGATGATGTTCCAGGCACTGCCGAGCTTCCTACTCCGCCGCGGCGACCACCTTCTCGACGGCACGCACCGGCGATAAGCATCGCAGATTTGAACAGCGCTGATAGGATGGCGACCAGCCAAACTTGGCTTTAATGCATCTTCACCCGGAGACGCATGGGGCTATCTGATCCTAAGCCTCCAGCTTCGAGGTAGCGTGGAAGGATTACCTGCCGCGATGCACTGGACAATCTGGCATATCCGGAAACCGATATACTGGTCAAAACACCTCAACGGGTGGGCATTAATCCGCGTCGCACTGTAATTCGATGGAACGTTGAACTGCTCAGCATGTTGGCTCTTCAATCATGACCGTTTTGGTCAATAATAATCTTTGGAGTGCTGAAATGACCAAACGTAAAGCGCCAACGGCGTCAAAGCCCGCCCGCAGTTCGAAAGTAACCGCGAAGGCCCAACGGGCCAATTCGGCTGTTATTAGAAGCTCTAAACCCAGCCGCGTGCGCTCGGTTGCAGCCGACCCGATTAGATTGTCCCCCAAGGGTCATGCCCCGAAACAAACGGCTGCCATTCTTGAGAGTCCGGCGATGGCACTGCAGGACTCCGTCAAACAGATCATGAGCGAAACGGAATTAAAGAAAGGTTTTGATTTTTCTTCAGCCACGGCAACAGCGCGGGCGTATCAAGCAAAGCTGTTGGAAATGGCACAAGCCAACATGCAATTTGCGCTTGAATTCGGACCGAGGCTTGCGTCGATCAGGTCGCCCTTTCAGTTAATCCGCGTAATTGAAGAGCTCACAAAAGAGCGGATCGCAATGTTCCGCAAGTTCTCGAATGAAATGGTTGAACTAAGTATTAAGCGATGAAGTCCCAAAGGCCACTTATCCGAGCAGCGACACTTCCATCTTTACGGACATATAAGTAGAGGACGGTGGATGTTCGATTAATGATGTGGCAGTCAATCGCGTAATCGCGTTGCGAATGATGCTTTGAACTCACGTCATCAATGGAAACGTGAGCGAGGTTGCCCTCCCCCTATCGCTGCTTTCCTGATCCACTGCGCCGCCGATCTGACGTGCAAGCGAGGCAATCAATTTGAGGCCAGATCCGTTTTCGTTAAGATTCTGGATGCCGCGGCCGTTGTCGGATACCGTCAAACGGGCCTCACCATTGCCGATACCCTACCAGGCGCACCCTTATCCTACCGCCCTCCGGGCCGAATGCATGCTTGATACTGTACATCGCAGTCTCATTTAAAATGAGGATCAATGCAGATTGGCCGCCGGCTTTAGCTGGCCGCAATGCTTCACATGAGGGTAGTCGTCTTAATATCAATTGCCGAAAGGCCGCTCGTCGCTGGTCGTCAAGGAAGCGAATGCCCGAGGAAAAAGCGCAATATTTCCCTCGTTGCGTCCGGTCCCCGCGGATCGGTGTACGAGCCCGCAGGACTACCGCCCGACCAAGCGTGGGCAGCGCCATGGATATTCCAATACTCCAGGATTTCGCGTCCGCCCGCGTCGGTGTGGGTCGTGCGGGTGTACTCATGCCCTCCAGGTATCTGCCCGCGATGCACCGTTTTTTGCGTGCTCGTTGTACCTATGGCCTGTTCAAGAACTTGACCGCCATTGTTTGGATGCACGGTGGTGTCGCGGTCACCGTGAAAAATAACTGCCGGTACAGACGGCCCGTTGCCGGAAATGCCCCTGCGACCGGATCCGCCGCCTTGCCGCATCGCGGCAAATGCGGAGGGCATGTCAGTAGCGGCCCCGCAGGCGAGGCCGGAATGGATCCCTACCGCCGCATACAGATCGCTGTACGTTGCTCCCATGATAGCTGCAGCGGCCCCTCCGGCCGACAGTCCGGCGACATAGACGCGTTTTGGATCGACCGAATAATCGCGCATGACCTGGCGGGTAATGCCCGCGATAAGCGAGGGCTCACCGCCGCCGCGTTGCTGGTCGCCTGCGCGAAACCAGTTCCAGCACTTCGATTGGTTGGCGTCGCTGCGCTGGGCCGGATAGACCACGAAACAGGTTTGTTCTTCTGCGATGAAGTTCATTCTCGTACCGGCAGCGAAATCATCCGGCGACTGGGTGCAGCCGTGAAGCATCACGACCAAGGGAATCGGCTGCCCCTGATAGCCACTAGGGACGAAGAGCTTGTAAGCTCGGCTTCCCGCCGGATTGCTGTAAGCGGCTTCGATGAAATTCGTCCCGTCCGGCGCGATTTCCGATGTCGACGGCGGGGTGCGCTTCACGCCTCGCATTCCGAGCCAGGAGCCATCCTTTGCTCGATCGAGTAACGGCCGAAGCCCGCGCGGTGGAGCGGAAGGGGCCCGCGCCAAGTGCGCGCTATCGGTCTCTTCGACGTCATTGACCTTCGCATCGATGGTAAGCGGCTCGCGGCCTGTAAGAGGGATGCGCCCCGCCGTGCGCCATATCGCGTCCGGCGTGCGTTTGCCGCCGAGCATACGCTGAAGTAGCGCCGTGGCCTCCGCGAGTTGGCCCGCATGCGTCAGCCGTGTGGCTTCGCGAATCGTGTCCTGATCCAGCATCGAATTTACCCTATTCTGTCGGCGAGAGCGGCCTTGACCGCCGGACTGGCGTGCAAAGCTCCGAGCACGGAGACTGAGCCAATGGTGGCGCGGGCGAGATCGGCAGTGACGTCTTGGGCGATGCTGGCAAGGCCCAGAACATTGATGTGCACCATCTCGCCGGCCCGCCGCGCCGCTTCGAGATCCGCTCGGCTGTAATTCCTCAGACCGAGCTCCAGGCTTTTTCGGGCCGCGGACTGTTTGACTACGTCTGCGTGCCGTTCGAGTTGGTTACGGATCGCTGTTCGGATAAAATCAGTGCGGTTCGAATAGAAACCTTCCTGCACCATCAAATCCACGTGCCCAAGATCGACATACCCGAGATTGATCGTGATTTTTTCGGTCTCGGCAGGCTTTGGTCGCAGTTCGTGGACATTAGGGGGCATTTCTCACCATCCATATACCATCTGTATGGATGGTATATGGATGGCGAGAGCCGGTATTCAAGGGCGCGCCGGCTGAATGATTGTGCGCCGTCGCCCCCGACCATCGGCAATGGTTTGGGCATTGCGGTGACGGCCGCATTTGTGGCTCGCAGTCCGCTGTCTGACTCAAGATTGGTCTGCTCTGCGAGCCATAAGCGGTTGTGTCCGGAAGATCCGCTTTTCCAGACGGACTCGCCTTCCGTCGATATGCCCGGAACTATGGATGGGCTGGGACTCGCTCACGTGCGCGCGCGGCATATAAAGCTTTATCGTCGTCCCTTCGCCGACGACGCCTGGCACATTAGCGCCGGATCCGCGATCATCGACGGCGAAATCGTCGTTCCGGCCGCCGACGGCACCACGGATTTTTCGGTCCTGCAAAACGAAGTGAAGGGCAAGTCGACGCGCATCGTGATGGTTGCCTTCGACCTGCTCTATCTCAATGGCTACGACCTGCGAAAATTGCCGCTGATCGAGCGTAAAGCGCCGCCGGGCTATCCATTTCGATCCCCGCGGCGTGGCAAATATCGATCGCATGATTCAACCGGGTTTTGCCCTTGATTTCGGATGTTTCGAGCTTTCCTTTGAATCT
>NZ_JAFCLY010000038.1:0-82161 GCF_018130185.1 Bradyrhizobium sp. AUGA SZCCT0182
AGTCTTTCGGGAGCCAACGCTTCCGAGGGGCGACGGTGGCAATAGAGGCCGTCTCACCGGGGAGAGCGCGTCATAAGTCGTAAAGCCACTGCGCAGGGAATGTCGGATGCTCTCCGCTGCCCTGTATGCTCGTGTGCAGCTTCTTTAGCACAATCGCACACGAGACCGCGGGTGCAGCGCGCATCCGGCATTCCCCGCGCCCTCTTTTCACGGAAGGCGCGAAACGACATGTACAACTCGGGCGCATTGCGTCGCGGGAACGTGACGCTATATCCACGTCGTCCCTGCGAACGCAGGGACCCATAACCACAGGCAGCAATTGTCTGGTATGTTTGGTCGTGATCTTCCGTTTTCGACAAAGTTGGCCGCGGCGTATGGGTCCCGGCGCAAGGCCGGGACGACGAAGATACTGCTAAATTGCGTTTCCATCCCCATCTCGATATTTTGTTCACCCATTGGTATTGCGGCACGGAGGTCGGCTCTGGTTCCTCCCAAACAAAAGCAAGTCGCTCTCCGCAATTGGTTTCTCGCGGCCATTGCGGCGGCTGCGTTGTGCCAGCCGCAGGCGTCGGCAGTTGCGGATGATCTGGCGGATTGCAACAGCGGGCCGCCCGCCAGGGTGGAAGCTGCGTGTGCAGCCATCATCAACGATACCGCGCGTCCGCCGGAAGACCGCGTCAAGGCGCATCTCGGCCGGTCGCGGCTCTATCTCAATACGTCGAAGATCGATCTGGCCCTGGCGGATGCCGAAGCGGCGCTGAAGCTGGATTCCAATTCCGTTCAGGCGCTGCTGCAGCGCGGCGTCGCCTATCAACGAACCGGCAAACTGGATCTGGCGAGGGCTGATTTCGATCGCGCGCTGGAGATCGAACCGAAGAACGCGCTCGCATTTCTCTCGCGCGGCAATCTTCGTTCCCAGCAGCGGAACTGGCCGGAAGCGATCAGCGATTTCGACGAGGCCATCGCGGCGCGTCAGGATTTTGCGCAAGCCTATGTCAGCCGCGGTCGTGCCTATTCGGAAAGCGGTCAGCTCGACAAGGCGCTCAGCGACCTGAACGCGGCCATTGCGATCAACGTCAATGTGCCGGCAGCATTCTACTGGCGCGGGCAGACCTACCGCCGCAAGGGCGACATCGATCGCGCCATCGAGGATTTTTCGCGGGCTATCGCGCAGGGGCCGAAGAACGACATGGCGCCCTATTTCGCGCGCGCCCAGCTCTACAGCTCCAAAGGCGATTACACCCGTGCGCTGGCCGACCTCGACGCGCTCCTGGCGGTGGCGCCGGACAGTGCGGCGGCGAAGCAACTGCGCCAGTCCACGCTGGCGATGCAGACGGAACTGGCGAAGGTTCAAGGCAGCGACAAAGGCAGCGACAAGGACAAGCCGAAGGCGCTGCCGGCGCCGTCGGCATCGCCGTCGACATCCGAGTTGGCCGACCAGATCACCCCGCCGCTGCCGCAAGCCGCGCCATCAGGCAATGCCGCCGGCAAGCCGTTGATCGATCGGGCGCGGCAGCTCATCGTCCAGGCCAAATACGCCGATGCGGTCGGGCTCCTGAACCAGGTACTGACAGCCGATCCGCGCGACGAGGCCGCGCTGCAGCTCCGTTCCAGCGCGCGCACCAGGCTCGGACAACTCGCCGAGGCCCGCGCCGACCTCGATGAATTGATCAAGCTCCGGCCGAATGACGCGACGGCGCTTTCGCTGCGCGGGGTGACGTCGGCTGCCATGCGACAGCCCGACCAGGGCCTGGTCGACGTCGAAGCGGCACTGAAGATCAACCCCAACAGCGCGCAAGCCCATTACAGCCGCGGCGTCGTGCATCGGCAGTTGGGGAAAGTCCCGGCCGCGCTTGCCGATTTCGATCGCGCGATCGCGATCGACCCCAGGATGAGCCCCGCCTTCTATGAGCGCGGCATCACCCAGATGTCTCTCAATCAGCTCGACAAGGCCTTGACCGATTTCGACCAGGCGCTGGCATTGACGCGGGTGTACGATCTGGCCAAGGCCGCCCGCGGCGTGGTGCTGCTCATGAAGGGCAACTCGGCCGAGGGGCTGGCCGATATCAACGCCGTGCTCGAGCGAAATCCAACCAACCAGACCGCCGTCTTCGGCCGCGGACTTGCCCTGGTCAACTCGGGCCAGTTCGATCGCGCGATCGTCGCGCTCGATACCGTGGTGGGAAAGACGGCGGACGACAGCATGGCGCGCACGCTTCGCGCCCGCGCCTATCTTGGCAAGGGCGAGACGCGCAACGCGCTGGCGGACCTCGATCTCGTCCTCAAGGCACGGCCTTCGGATGCTTCGGCGCTGACGCTGCGCGGCAGTGTGTGGTCGGCGCTGCGCGACTATCCCAAGGCCCTGAACGATCTCAACGAGGCGATCGAGCGCCGCGAAACCATCGAGAGCTATGTTGCGCGGGCGCGCGTCTACGAGGCGCAGAACGATTCCGAAAAGGCCGCCGCCGATTATCGCCGTGCGACCGAGCTCGTGCCACGGAGCGTGTTCGAAACCAACGCGCAGGCCAATGCGAAGAAAAAAGCGCAGCAGCTTTCCAAGCGCGTCCCCTGCGGCGACATGGCGGGCAGCGGCACGTGTCTGTGATTTGGATTGGTGGCGAAACCATATCCTCGTCGTCCCGGCGAAGGCCGGGACGACGCGCCCTCAAACTCACGCCGTCTTTGCCGCCTTCAACCCAAGCCTCGCCTCGACCGCGTCGCGCATCAGGAATTTCTGGATCTTCCCCGTCACCGTCATCGGAAATTCGTCGACGAACTCGACATAGCGCGGAATCTTGTTATGCGCGATCTGCCCGTGGCAAAAGGCGCGGACCTCCTCAGCGGTCAGGGTCTCGCCGGGCCTGACGCGAACCCAGGCACACAGCTCCTCGCCATAACGCTCGTCGGCGACGCCGAAAATCTGCACGTCCTGGATCTTGGGATGGCGATAGAGGAATTCCTCGATCTCGCGCGGATAGAGGTTCTCGCCGCCGCGGATCACCATGTCCTTGATGCGGCCGACGATGTTGCAATAGCCCTCCGCGTCGATGATCGCGATGTCGCCGGTGTGCATCCAGCCATTGGCGTCGAGCACGTCCGATGTCTTCTCGGCCTCGTCCCAGTAACCCAACATGATGCTCCGCGGGTGCAGAGTTCGCCGCGCATCCCGCGCGGCACGATGCGGCCCTCGAGATCGACCACCTTGACCTCGACATGCGGATGAATGCGCCCGACGGTGGAAACGCGGCGTTCCAGCGGCTCATCCGTCGAACTCTGGAAACTGACAGGGCTGGTTTCGGTCATGCCATAGGCGATCGTGACCTCGCCCATGTTCATCTCGTTGTTGACGCGCTTCATCACCTCGACCGGGCAGGGCGCGCCGGCCATGATGCCGGTGCGCAGCGACTTCAGGTCGAAGCGCGAGAATTCGGGATGATCGAGTTCGGCGATGAACATGGTCGGCACGCCATAGAGCGCGGTGCATCGTTCCTTCTCGATGGTCTGCAACGTCGCCAGCGGATCAAAACCCTCGCCGGGATAGACCATGGTGGCGCCGAGCGTCACCGCGGCGAGATTGCCCATCACCATGCCGAAGCAATGATACAGCGGCACCGGGATGCAGATGCGGTCCTGTTCGGTCAGGCGCATGGCGCGGCCGACGAAATAGCCGTTGTTGAGAATATTGTGATGCGTCAGCGTGACGCCCTTGGGCGAGCCTGTGGTGCCGCTGGTGAACTGGATATTGACGGGATCGTCGAACTGCAACGTCCTGGCCAGTTCCGCCAGCGTCTCGCGGTGCCGCGCGCTGCCCATCCGCGTCACGTCCTCGAACGCGATGGTGCCGGGCGAGGGCGGCCCGCCGATCTGGATCACCGCGCGCAGCTTGGGCAGCCGCGCCGCCTGCAATTCGCCGGGCGTCGATTTGGCAAGTTCGGGCAGCAGCGTGTTCAGCATCTCCATGTAGTTCGAGGTCTTGAACGCGGTCGCGGTCACGATCCCTGCGCAGCCGACTTTTGCCAATGCGAATTCGAGTTCGCTGAGGCGATAGGCCGGGTTGATGGTGACGAGGATGATGCCTGCTTTCGCGGCGGCAAACTGCGTCAGCGTCCATTCCGGGCGGTTGAGCGACCAGACGCCGATCCGCGCGCCGCGTTCCAGCCCGAGCGCGAGAAAGCCGGCCGCCAGCGCATCGACGCGTTCGGCGAATTGCTTCCAGGTCCAGCGGACATTATGGCTTGGCGAAACCAGCGCCTCGCGGTCGCCCCAGCGTCGCACCGCATGATCGAGGCTTTGTCCGATGGTATCGCCCAGCAACGGCGCATCGGCGGTGCCGGAGACGTAACTGGCGGTTGGTTCGGTCATCGTGCCACACCCTCGGTGTCATCCCCGCCTTGTGCGCAATTGCGCACTGGAGCGGGGATCCAGTATTCCAGAGGCGTCCGTTATAGCACGACAGGCCGCGGCGTACTGGGTCCCCCGCATGCGCGGGGGACGACAATTTGTGGATGGGTCGGACCGCGTCCCGACAGTTCGCGTTCAAGCCGCCCTCTGGCGACTCCCTGCATCAAGCCCGGCATAGATGCCGCGCTCGAAGCCCGCAAAGGCTTCCAGGCACTTGTGATCCACGAACGGCAGCATCTGCATCAGGATCACGCCCGAGACATTACGCGCCGGATCGATCCAGAAATAGGTGTTGGCAAGGCCGGCCCAGGCGAGGCTGCCCGCGCTGCGGCCCTCCGGCGTCTTGGCGGTGTTGATCAGGAAGCTCAGCCCCCATTTTTTCACCATGTCCGGATAGAGATCGACATCGTTGGTGTACATCGGCTCCATGGTGGGCATCTTGCCTATGGTGAGATCGCCGATGTGGTTCTGGCCCATCAACGCGACGGTTTCCGGCTTCAGCAGCTGGTTGCCGTTGCCCTTGCCCTTATTGAGAATCATCTGGGTGAACCTGATGTAATCAGTCGCCGTGCTGTAGAGGCCGCCGCCGCCCATATGAAATTCCGGATTCTGTTCGAGCTCGAACGGGATCGGCGCCAGCGCGCCGTCTTCGCCGCGCGCATGCATGCCGACCAGCCGCTGGCGCTGGGAATCCGTAATCTTGAAACTGGTGTCGCTCATGCCGAGCGGCGTGAACATGTGGTCGCGCAGGTAAGCGTCGAGGCGCTTGCCGCTCGCGGCTTCCACCGCCTTGCCGACGAAATCGATGTTGATGCCATATTCCCAGCGCGTGCCGGGATCGGACATGATCGGCCCCTTCAGCGCGGCGTTCAGGCAGCTGAAGATGGCCGGGGTTCCGGTCTTCTCCTGATACTTGCCCATGTCGCCGTTCCACACGTCGTAGCAGTAGCCGGCGGTGTGGGTCATGAGATGGCGCAGCGTGATCGGCTTCTTGGCCGGCCGCAGCTTCGGCTCGCCCTTGGCGTCAAAACCTTCCAGCACCTGCGGGTTGGCCAAATCCGGCAGCAGCTTGCCGATTGGCTCATCCAGCGAGAGCTTGCCTTGCTCGACGAGCTGCATGCCGGCGGCGCACGTGATCGCCTTGGTCATCGAGGCGATCCAGAACACGCTGTCGGCGGTCATCGGATCGTCCTTGGAGAGGTCGCGTTTGCCGAACGCGCCCTGATAGATCACCTCGCTGCCGGTCGCCGCGACAGCGACCACGCCTGGAATCTCCTTGGCCTCGCATTTCTGACGCAGAACCTCGTCGATCTGAGCTTTGCTTTGCATGGGTCACCTCCCGTTTGTTGTTATGGAGTGCCGCGATCTTCCCCCCGCCGTTGCAATCCCGCAAGCGCTCGCGGCGCCTTGCCGTTGATGTCGCGATCTCGTGATGGGTTGATGGCTAGCGCAGGGAGGAGGAAGGAGAGCGACACAAAACTGCAACACTGCGCCACAATTCGCGGTGGATCAGCGGCAACAGCGGTGACCGCTCCGGGCGCAAACGATAAGTTGATTCCATAATGATTTCCGGTGCTGATTCTTTGCAGTAAGACATTCAGATTCCAGCGGAAACGCTGCCCCCGAACTGAATGATTTGATGAAAATGGTTGTAGTTTTTCCCATTGTGAGGATGCCGCGATGATCTCGACCTGGAGTGAGTGGAAACGATACCCCCGCCCCGGCCGCGCTGAAAACATCGAGGCCCCGATCAGCCCGGGCATCTATGAGGTCCGTGTTGCCGGTACCGGCGCGCTGCACTCGTTCGAGGCGGTCGACAATGTCGCGGTGGCGCTGGCGCAATTGCAAGTCGGTTCCAAATCCTGGTTTTCGCGCCGCAACGCCAAGCTGCCTGATCTCGAATACCGCACCTGTGCGACGTCCTCGCGGGCCGACGCCAAGGCCGCCGCCGAACGCATGATCGGCCGCCGCGAAACGTATATGAACGGCACGGCGTGAGTTGAGGCTGTCATTCCGGGTTCGCTTTACGCCCCGTAATGACGATCAGCAGCCCTGCCTTTGCGGCCGATGCAATGCCGGCTGAATAGGCCTATACTCGGATCAATACCCCAAAAAATCCGAGGAGTTACGCCATGAACCCGCCCGTCGCTGCACGCGCTTCGCAATCCGCCCCCTCCCTGCGCGACCGCCTGAAGGATCCCTCGCTGCTGCGCGAGCAGTGCTATATCGACGGCGCATGGACCGGGAAGGCGTCCAAGCCGGTGACCAATCCGGTCAATGGCATTGAGCTGGCAAAAATTCCGGTCATGAGCACCGCGGAGACGACGCAAGCGGTCGAAGCCGCCGAGCGCGCGTTCCCGGCCTGGGCCAAGCTGACTGCCAAGGCGCGCTCCAACATCCTGCGCAAATGGTTTGACCTGATCATCGCCAATCGCGAAGACATCGCGCTGATCCTGACCTCGGAGCAGGGCAAGCCGCTGACGGAAGCGCTCGGCGAAGTCGATATCGGCGGCGCCTATGTCGAATTTTTCGCCGAGGAAGCCCGCCGCGTCTATGGCGAAACCATCCCGACCCAGCGCGCCGATGCGCGGTTGCTCGCGATCAAGCAGCCGATCGGCGTCTGCGGCGCGATCACGCCGTGGAATTTCCCCTGCTCGATGATCACCCGCAAAGTCTCCCCGGCGCTGGCCGCGGGTTGCACGGTTGTTCTGAAGCCCGCCAATGAAACCCCGCTGACGGCGTTGGCGCTGGTGGCGCTCGCCGAAAAGGCCGGCGTGCCGAAGGGCGTGTTCAATATCCTGACCGGCAATTCCTCGGCGATCGGCAAGGTGCTGTGCGAACACCCGGCGGTGCGCTTCGTCGGCTTCACCGGCTCGACCGAAGTCGGCAAGATCCTGTACCAGCAGGCCGCCGTCGGTGTGA
This sequence comes from Bradyrhizobium sp. AUGA SZCCT0182, assembly GCF_018130185.1. Classification (NCBI taxonomy): domain Bacteria; kingdom Pseudomonadati; phylum Pseudomonadota; class Alphaproteobacteria; order Hyphomicrobiales; family Nitrobacteraceae; genus Bradyrhizobium; species Bradyrhizobium sp. AUGA SZCCT0182. The sequence continues at coordinate 7,324 of NZ_JAFCLY010000038.1, forward strand.
AGAAGCTCGGCCTCGAACTCGGCGGCAACGCGCCGTTCGTGGTGTTCGACGACGCCGATATCGATGCCGCCGTCGAAGGCGCCATCGTCTCGAAGTATCGCAACATGGGCCAGACCTGCGTCTGCGCCAACCGCATCTACGCCCAGGACAAGATCTACGACACGTTCGTCGAAAAACTCTCGGCCAAGGTTGCGGCGATGAAGATCGGCGACGGCACCGAAGCCGGCGTGGTGCAGGGCCCGCTGATCAACATGGAAGCGGTCGACAAGGTCGAGAAGCACATCGCGGACGCGGTCAAGGGCGGCGCCAAGATCGTCACCGGCGGCAAGCGTCATGCGCTCGGCGGCAGCTTTTTCGAGCCGACAGTGCTCGCCAACGTCAAGCCCGACGCGCTGGTCGCGCACGAGGAGACCTTCGGGCCGCTGGCGCCGGTGTTCCGTTTCAAGGACGAGGCCGAGGTGATCGCGTTGTGCAACGCCTCGCCGTTCGGCCTGGCCTCCTACTTCTATTCGCGCGATCTCGGCCGGGTCTGGCGGGTCGCCGAAGCGCTGGAGTCCGGCATGGTCGGCGTCAACACCGGGCTGATCACAACCGAAGTAGCGCCCTTCGGCGGCGTCAAGGAGTCTGGCCTCGGCCGCGAAGGCTCGCATCACGGCATGGAAGAATATGTCGAGATCAAATACGTGATGATGGCGGGGATTTGAATCCGCTGTCGTCCCGGCCTTGAGCCGGGACCCATACGCCGTGCAAGCAGTGGTTACGGGAAGTGGTAATTGCCTGCGCTTTAGCAGAGTGCCTCAAACTGCACCCTGGGGTTATGGGTCCCCGCCTTCGCGGGGACGACAAGTGGATAGAGGTACGCCTAAAGCCCATCCATAAATTGCTTCAGCCGCGGCGCCCATTTGTGGGCGTCGAGACCGGAGGCGGAGTGGCCGAGTTCGCTGTCGAGCAGGAAATAATCGGCATCGACACCGGCGGCCTTCAGTCCCTGCATCACGCCGGGCGCGATGTCAGGCGGAAACAATTTGTCGGTCCGCGACAGCACAAACAGAACCTTCGATTTGATCTTGCCGAATTGCTGCGTCACGTCGAAGCCGCGCAGCGCTTTTGCAAGTATGATCAGCGAATTGGCGTCGAATCCCTCTGCCCACCGCGCGGCCTCGTCGCGGATCGCGGCCTCGATCTCCGCAGGATCGGACATCGTCGCTTTCAGGCGGGTCTCGATGCCATAGGTCTTCAGCGTCGCTATGCGGATCTCGGTCATCGTCTCCACGACGCCGCCGCGATCGTAATAGTCGCCGCCGTTCCAGTTCGGGTCCTTCGAGAGCGCTCCGAGCAGGCGCGCGACATTGCCCTCGGATCGTTCGCGCGGCACCAGCGGCGAGGTGACGACAGCCGCGATCCCCTTCATCGCGTCGGGATAGTTGACGGCCCATTGCAACGCCTGGAAGCCGCCATAGGACGGGCCGACGATCGCAACCAGTTTGTCGATGTCGAGATGATCGAGCAGCAGCCGCTGCGTGCCGACGATGTCGCTGACATTGATGTCGGGGAATCGCGGCCCGTAGGGTTTGTCGGTAGCGGGGTCGATACTCCCGGCATTGGTCGATCCGTAGGAGGAGCCCAGCATGTTCGGGCAGATCGCAAAATAGCGGTTGGTATCGACGGCCTTGCCGGGGCCGACGATCTCACTCCAGCTGCCTTCGCCCGTCGTGCCACCGGGATCGATGATGTGTGGGCCGCTGGTGTTGCCATGTGTCACCAGCACAGCATTGCTGCGATCGGGCGCCAGCGTGCCGAGCGTCGCATAGGCGATCGTCACCTCTGGGATCACGATGCCGCTTTGCAGGCGATAGTTGGTGGTCGAAAAAGTCTTCGCGTCAGCCTGTGCGGTCATGTGCTCTAACCCCGGAGCAGGAAGCTCAAAAAGCAGCGTTCTATCGCCGTAACACTGCAATGGTGCGATTGGCAAAAGTAAGTCGTTCGGCCATAACCGATACGAAATAGGTCAGCAGCTTCTGGCTGAGCGAGGGATCGTCGATCTTGAGCGCTTCAAACTGATGCGCGCTCAGGACGTACAGAATACTTGCGACCTCGGCTTGAATCGTCGCGCTGCGTTGCGCCTGCGACACCAGGCCCATCTCGCCGATCGTCGTGTAGCGGCCGAGGCTTCGTACCCGCGTGGTGCGGCCTTCGTCAGCCGGCACCATGATGCCAACGCGGCCGTCCAGGATGAAATGCATGGAATCGGCGACGTCGCCGGCGCTGACAATGATCTCTCCGGCGTCGATCTCGACACGCTCGCAGCGATGCATCAGCGCCACGGCGTCGCGCGGGGTTCCGAGAATCTGCGTGAACCAGTCACGCAGATTGGCCTCCTCCTGCTCGTGCCCCTGATGCTTCGCGATGATCTCGTTCTCGCATTGCTCCAGCGCATGATCGAGCTCCGGCACGATACGAACCCGGCCGGAGATGAAACCGCTGGACCGCAGCGCCTTCTCGGCGAGCTTTGGCAAATGAACCAGCACCAGTTCGATGTGACGCTCGTCGGCGCTGCGCTTGATCTGGGCAAAACTGTAGGCCGCCGATGAATCGAATCCGGTGACCAGCTTGAAGTCGAACACCAGATAGCGGCATTCCGGACGCTGCGCGAGCAGCGCCTTGACGTGCTGGTAAAGCCGGTTGGCGGAACCGAAGAACAGATAGCTTTGCAGATTAAGGCCCTGGATTTGTCCGCCATGGGCCGTCAGAACCGTCTGGTCGTCGCGCGAACGATCCAGCGAACTGCGATATTCGGAGCCGTCAAAGCTGAATTTGATTGGATCGATCCGCGCGGCCGTGAACGCGAATGTCGCGCAGCCGATCACGACGCCGATCAGCACGCCCGCGACAAAACCCCATTGCAGGATGATGACGATGATCGCCAGCAGGGAGACATATTCGGTCTTGGTCAGGCGCCGCCGCGATTCGATGATCCATTTGTGCAGCTGATCGGCGCCCAGATAGATCAGCAGACCCCCGAGCACGAATTTCGGCATATAGCCGAGCAGCATCGGAGCAACCGCCAGCATCAGAACCGAGATCGCGGCCACCGTCAGGCCGGCGAGCCGGCCGGTCCCGCCGCTGCTGAAGTTGAGGATGGTGCGGCTGACCGAGATGCAGCCGGTATAGCCGCCGAACGCGCCGGACAGGATGTTGGCCAGGCCCGTGACGTTCAATTCCCGCTCGAGATTGGCTTCGCGGTGCGCGACAACCTCGATACCCGCGGTGTTGAACAGCGTACTCGACGCCGTGACGAAAATGACGGCGACCAGATTGCCGAGCAGATCCGGAACGGCATGCCAGGGATAGCGGGCAATATCGGCCGTGTTCCACGGCAGCATGATGCTGACGCTAGGGGGTGGCTGAAATGTCCATCCCGAGGCCTGCGCTTCTGCTGACGTGAATCCCGCCAGCCAGAAAGCGATATGTCCAACGACCACGCCCCCGACCAGCATGGCGGGTAGGCCAAACGAGGTGCGCGTGCGATGCCAGGTCAGATACAAGGCCAGCGCCATGGCGCAGGCCGCCGCCAATTCGGACAGGGTCAGGATGTTGGCGAACTGATCTAGCGTCGTCAGTTGAAGGCGATGGCCGGTGATGACGCGGACCGCGCCCAAAAGGATCAAACAGGCGGTGGCGCCGAGGAACCCGCCCACGACGGGATAGGGCACATAACGGATCGCGCGGCCCATCCGCGTCACCCCGAAGCCGCACAGCACGATGCCGGTGACAATGGCCGAAAGCCCAAGCGTCATCAGCGCCGGGGCGAGCAACGATGCGGAGGGATCGTTGGCGACAACGTGCTCGACCAGCGACGCTGCCAATATTCCGGTCATCGCCGCCGTGGAACTCTCGGGCGCCGCAATGGCGAACGGGAATGAGCTTCCCCACGCGATGACAGCGGCGAGGATGGCCGAGGAGATGAAGGTCGCGGCGAGGCCGTAGGACAGATGTGGTGCCAAGGGCCCGGTAAAAATCAGAAGCGAGTACGACAGGCCAAATGTAATCGTGAGGACACTGGCGGCGCTGCCGCCGAGAATGTCATTGAGGGCCTTCCGAATTAACTCCGGCTCGCCTTTGAGAGATCGACTGACCACGCCCCACTTGCCCCCGGCACCCCTGCCAGTGGTAGAGACCGCAGACAGAGATAACAACGTTATTCTTATGACAGGGGTGACGGTGCCGTCAGCCGTTCCCCACGATATCTCCACCAAACGCGCCATGGCGGCCGACGCCGGACGCAAATCGTGCAGCGCCTGAGAGTGTCTCGCCCGAGGCGATCACCTTCAGTCCGCCGCGCATTTCGTTGGCGATGGCGTCTTCCTCCGCGAGGTCCCATTGCCGCAGCGCCGACAGCCGGTCGGCGCGCATGCAGGTCTGCGGGAAGGCTGCGATTTCCCTGGCCAGCGCAATGGCCTGTGCAACGGCTTCGCCTCTTCGCACCAGACGATTGGCAAGGCCCATGCGCAACGCCTCCGGCCCGCCGACCGGGCGCCCGGTCAGGATCAGGTCGATGGCCTGGGAATGGCCGATCAGCCGCGGCAGGCGGATGGTGCCGAGATCGATCAGCGGTACGCCAAACCTGCGGCAGAAGATGCCGAAGGTGGCGTCCTCGGCGACGACCCGCATGTCCGCCCAGAGCGCCAGTTCCATGCCGCCGGCGACGGCAAATCCCTCGACCGCGGCGATCACGGGTTTTGACAGCCGCAACCGGCTCGGCCCCATCGGCGCAATCGAGTCATGGCCGCCGATCTCGCGCTTCTTGTTGGGATCGCCCGCCGCCACCGCCTTGAGGTCGGCGCCGGCGCAGAAATAACCGCCGGTGCCGGTGAACACCGCAACAGATGCTGCTTCATCGGCGTCGAACGCCAGAAACGCATCGTAGAGTTTGCGCGCGGTCGCGCCGTCGACGGCGTTGCGGCAATGCGGACGGTTGATGGAAACGATGGTCACCGGCCCATCGCGTTCGACAAGCACGCTATCGGTCTCGGTCATGTCTGCGCTCCCGCGTTAGGTTGAAGTAGATCCCACAGGTTGCCATAGAGATCTTCGAAGACGGCAACCGTGCCGTAGCTCTCTACCTTTGGCTCCCGGACAAAGATGACACCTTTGGCCGTGTAAGCGCGAAAGTCGCGCCAGAAATCGTCGGTGTGGAGGAACAGAAATACGCGGCCTCCGGTTTGATTTCCAATACGAGACGCCTGCATGTCATCTACGGCCCGCGCAAGCAGCAGGCGTGATCCGGTCGAACCCCGCGGGGCCACGACAACCCAGCGCTTACCTTGCGCGGGAATCACCCTGTCTTCGATCAGGGCAAATCCGAGTACATCGACATAGAAGGCAATTGCTTCGTCGTAATCGCGCACCACGAGAGCCAATTGGCCAATCGTCTGTCCTGCTACGACGGGTTGATCGCCTGCTCCGGTCATATTCATCCTCAATCATGCGGAGGATCATTTCGTCGCGTCGGATCGGGTGGTGTCTAGCCGATCTTCAGCTGCGTAGGGTGGGCAAAGGCGCGCTTGCGCCGTGCCCATCATCTATCGGTTATCAGAAATGGTGGGCACGCTGCGCTTTGCCCATCCTACGAGAAGTCATCATATCTTCAGTTCCGCTCCCGTCACGCGTCGATACGCTTCCAGATAGCGCTTGCTGGTGGCGTCGACCACGCTCGCCGGGAGCGGGGGAGGCGGCGCGTCGCCGTTCCAGCGGCCGGCGCGGCGTTCGGCGTCGAGGTAATCGCGCAGCGGCTGCTTGTCGAAGCTCGGCTGCGGCTGGCCCGGCTTGTAGACGTCGACCGCCCAGAACCGCGAACTGTCTGGAGTCATCACTTCGTCGATCAGGATGATGCGGCCGTCACCGTCGCGGCCGAACTCGAATTTGGTGTCGGCGATGATGATGCCCTGCTTGCGGCTGACCTTCTCGCCGAAATCATAGACGGTGCGGGCCATGCCCTCCAGCGTCTGCGCGACGTCGGCGCCCAAAATCTCGCGGACGCGCGCGACCGTGATGTTCTCGTCATGGCCGGTCTCGGCCTTGGTCGCCGGGCTGAAAATCGAAGGCTCCAGCTTCTCGCTTTCGACCAGACCCGCCGCGAGCTTCTCGCCGGCCAGCGTGCCCGATGCGGCATATTCCTTCCAGGCCGATCCCGAGATGTAGCCGCGGATCACGCATTCAACCGGGAAGACGGTAGTGCGCCGGCAGAGCATCGCGCGTCCTGCGATGTCGGCGCGGTGTGCCTTCAGCGCCGGCACCTGCGCGATGATCTCGTCGGTATCCGCGCTGATCATGTGATGCGGCACGACGTCTGCGAGCTGCCTGAACCACCAGGCGCTGATCTGGGTCAGCACCGCGCCCTTCATCGGGATGGTTTCGGCCATCACGACGTCGAACGCGCTGATGCGGTCGGTGGTCAGCAGCAGCACGCGGTCGTCGCCGACGGCATAGATATCGCGGACCTTGCCGCGCCCGATCCGTGGCAGGGGCAAATCGCTGGCGAGCATCGCGTTCATGGTGTCATGCTTTCAAGAAGCGCGCCCGCGGGTGAAGCGCGGGTAGCGGAGCTTTGGTTTCCGAGGGATAGCTCACTCCGGCAGCGGAATGAACTCGTGTTCCTGGGGAACATGGGCAAAACGGCCGGTTTTCCAGTCCTGTTTGGCCTGTTCGATCCGCTCCTTGCTGGAGGAGACAAAATTCCACCAGATATGGCGCGGGCCCTCCAGCGCGTCGCCGCCGAGGAACATCATCCGCGTCGGCTTGATCGCCTTCACGGTGATGCGGTCGCCGGGCCGGAAGATTAGCAATCGCGGCGCCTCGTAGCGCTCGTTCGCGATCTCGACTTCGCCATCGACCACGTAGATGGCACGCTCCTCGTGGTCGGGGTCGAGCGGGACGCTGGTGCCGGCGGTGGCCGTCACCTCGCTATAGAACCACGGCGATACCATCGTGACCGGCGACTTCACGCCGAAGCCGCTGCCCGCGATGATGCGCGCGGTGAAGCCGCCATCGTTCACGGTCGGCAGGCTGTCGGCGGCGTAGTGCTGGAACGATGGCGTGATTTCCTCCGAGCCCGCCGGAAGCGCGATCCAGCTTTGCAGGCCCAGCATCTTCTGGCCGTCGCGGCGCTGCACGTCGGGTGTGCGTTCGGAATGCGCGATGCCGCGGCCGGCGGTCATCAAATTCATCGCGCCGGGCTGGATCTCCTGGATGTTGCCCTCGCTGTCGCGGTGCATGATGCTGCCGTCGAACAGATAGGTGACGGTGGCGAGCCCGATATGCGGATGCGGGCGCACGTCCATGCCGTTGCCGGCGATGAACTGCATCGGGCCGAAATGATCGAAGAAGATGAAGGGACCGACCATCTGCCGCTTGCCATGCGGCAGCGCGCGCCGCACCACGAACCCATCGCCGAGATCGCGGGTGCGCGGCACGATGATGAGGTCAAGCGCGTCGCAGGTTTTGGGATCGCCGAGCACGGGATCGTTGGAAGGTTGCCAGCTCATGAGAAGCTCCTTTGCATTTGCGGCGATCATAGCAGGGATCGTCCGGCGTCGTCCAAACACACTATCGTCGGTCCCGGCTTGATCGCATCAAAGGGACGGCGGTAAGCCGACACTCTTGCAAAAATTGAATCGTGCGCCGATCTGCACTAAAAGCGGTTTGCGCGGCTGACCGCGCTTCCGGGTCGATCGATGCTGCTTTCCACAATCGACATCGCCTTGCGCGGCGCCATCGTGGCGCTGCTGCTGGTGCTCGCGGCGTCGCTGTTTCGCGGGTTCGGTACCGTGCTCGCCGGGCGGCTGGCGGCGGCGTTTGCCGTGGGATCGGCCGCGCACGCCGTGACTTCGTCGATCGGCACGCCCTCGCCGGTATCGCCAGCGCTTGCACCAGTGATCGCGCTCTCGACCGGCAATGTCGTTGTCTTCTGGCTATTCGCACGCGCCCTGTTTGATGACGGGTTCAAGCTGCGCTGGTGGCACGCTCTGATCTGGATTGTGGTTGTCGTCCTTAGCTTGACGAATTGCCTGTTCATCGCACCAATCGCGATGATGCGGAACAGCTTCGTCGTTGGCGAGGGGGTGGTAACCATCGTCTCCGCGATGCGAAGCTCGTTCGTGGCGATTAATTTGCTTGTGCTCGGTTTTATTGCCATGGCCGTTGTCCAGACCATCGCGTCGTGGTCGACCGATCTGGTCGAAGGCCGCCGACGCGTCCGTGTCTTCATCGTGAGCGCGGCGGCGCTCTATGGCGGGCTAAATGCGGTGTTGCAGATAGTGCTGTCCGGCAATGGCGCGACCGAAATCGCCAACACCTTGAATTCGGCGGCCCTGGCTGCGGTGGTTGGGTCGATCGCGATCGCGATGATGCGCGTGGATGGCGCCGATCTGTTTCCGGTCGCGCCCGAAGCAAGGGCGGATGCCGGCGAATCGGCCATGGCCGAATCCAGCGCCGCCGACCAGAAACTCACCGATGCGCTGATGCGCTTGATGGCCGATGAGCGCATCTACCGCCACGACAACATCACGATCGGCGCGCTCGCGACCAAGCTTGGGATTCCCGAATACAGATTGCGGCGGCTGATCAACCAGCGGCTCGGCTACCGCAATTTCAATGTCTTCCTCAACAACCACCGGATCGAGGAGGCCAAGGCCGCGCTGTCAGACCCGACGCAGGCCGAAGTCCCCGTCATCACCATTGCGATGGACGCCGGCTTCCAGTCGCTCGGCCCGTTCAACCGGGCCTTCAAGGCCGTCACGGGCGTGACTCCGACCGAATATAGGCGGCAGAACGCTTCGGCAGTTTGATCGGTGCCTCTTCCCCTCTCCCCTTGTGGGAGAGGGTGGACGCGATGCGAAGCATCGCGGACGGGTGAGGGGTTCTCTCCTCACGGTAGGGCTAGAGATGAGGATAGAGACCCCTCATCCGGCGCGCTTCGCGCGCCACCTTCTCCCACAAGGGGAGAAGGGAAGCACGGGCCGTCATCCGTAGATTCTTGTAATTCCATCACAATTTCAAAATCGGCGAGACGCCCGTCAGTTTCGGCCAGCCCGATTTTCAAATCCGGCGAGCGGCCAGCAGCCCCTTCGCCAACATGCCCGGCACGCGCTCATGCGTCATGCCGGAGGCCAATGTGTTCAGACGAAACCTGCTGCTCATCCTCGCGACCACCACCGCGCTCGGCGCGCTGGCGCTCTCCGCGGCGCGGGCACGCGACGTTCCCAAAATTGCCACCGGCTTTGTCGCCAACATCCTGTGCTCGGAGACCTTCGTGTCCGGCCAGCAGCCGGACCGGATTTTTCGCGAAACCACCGCCGCGATGCCCGGCGTCAGCCTGATCACCTGGGCGATGGATTACCATGTCGATCGGGCACGGAAGGAAACCACGGTGACGTTGCTCGGCCTCGGCCGCAGCCACGCGGTCTACCGCGAAGGTTTGGGCTGCTATCTCGATCACGGCGGTACGGTCGCCGAAATCGCGGTGCCATCAGACGATGTCAAATCATCACAGGCGCTATTGCCCGACATCGCATGGCCTTCGGTGGTCGCGAGCGCGAATCCCCAACTGGCCGCCGCGCTCGATCGCGCCTTTGCCGAGCCTGAGCAGCCGCCGAAGCGTGCGACCAAGGCGATTGTGGTGCTCAGGGACGGCCGCGTCGTCGCCGAGCGTTATGCCGACGGTTACGGCATCGACACGCCGATCCTCGGCTTCTCTGCGACCAAGTCGGTGATGTCGGCGCTGACCGGCATCCTCGTGCGCAAGGGCGCGCTGACGCTCGATCAGCCGGCGCCGATCGCGGCGTGGCAAGGCGCCAATGATCCCAGGCGTGCGATCACGGTGGATCATCTGCTGCGTCACACCGCGGGGCTGGCGCTCGGCAGTTCGCTGCAGGCCTCGCTCGGTTCGGTGTTCGAGCCGGTCAACCGGATGAAATTCATGGAATCAGATATGGCCGGATATGCCCAGAGCGTCCCACTCGAGACGCCGCCCGGCAGCCACTGGAATTACAATGACGGCAACACCGTCATCCTCTCGCGCGTGGTCCGCGACGCGGCGGGCGGCAAGGCGGCGGACCTGCTGCGGTTCGCGCGCGCTGAATTGTTCGCACCGCTCGGCATGCGCAACGTGACCATCGAATTCGACGCGTCAGGCAATGCGGAGGGATCGAGCCAGATGCTGGGAAGCGCGCGTGACTGGGCGCGCTTCGGCCAGCTCTATCTCAATGACGGCGTAGCCGGCGGCAAGCGCATCCTGCCCGAGGGTTGGGTGAAATATTCGGCCTCGCCGACGCCGAATGCCTGGGTCGGAATGGGCGCCGGCTTCTGGACCAATCTCGGCGACAGTTTTGGCGCCAACTATCGCAACAAGCACGGCTGGCCGCGCGACGCCTTCTTCGCCAAGGGAACGATGGGACAATATGTGATCATCATCCCCAGTGAGAAGCTCGTCATCGTACGGCTCGGCCGCTCGCCGAACGGGCCGCCGGAGGCGGATGGGGTGTTCAGGCTGGTGGCGGACGTCGTCGCGTCGACCGCTGACAAAGCGAAGCTGGCGCGCGGCAATTGAAGGGCGGTAGTCGAGCCGACTCCCTCGCCCCGCTCTTGCGGGGAGAGGGTTGGGGTGAGGGGCTCTCTCCGCCATCACGGTCTATCGATAGACCTGTACCCCCTCACCCGGATCGCAAGGGCGATCCGACCTCTCCCCGCAAGCGGGGCGAGGTAAGAAGCGCCCCTACTGCCTTCCCAACTGCGTAGCCTTCGCGACGCGATCGAATCGCTCCAGCGAGAGGATCGCATCGGCAAGCTGGTCGGCGCGGCCGTTGAGCACCGGGCGGGCGAGGGTGAGGAATTTCTGCTGCATCGCCTGCGCGTCCGGGAATGAATCCGGCTCGCCGGAAGGATCGGCATAGAGCCGCTCATGCACGGCGTCATCGGTGGTGATGGAGACGCGCGCGCCAAAGGGATGGGTGCGGCCGATCTCGAGGCGATCGTCCTGCACCACGTCGAACTTGTCGGCGAGCGCGTTCACGGCGGCGTCACCGAGCCGTTCGTAATCGTCCCAGCCGAAGCGGCCCTGGTCGAGCGCCAGCGCGCCGGTGAAGAACATCGAGAATTGCCCGCCGACGATCGAGGTCGGATGACGCTTGGTGGCGGCGTCGCCGGTCAGCGTGATGCCGTTGCGGTGCAGGCCGATCTCGACGCGCTTGATCTGGTCCGGCGTCAGATTGTGCTCCCGGCGCATCGCGATCAGCGCATCGAGGGCCGCGTGGGTGTAGCGGCAGCTCGGATAGGGCTTTACGCCGATCCTGAGCGTCTCATAGGTCTTGCCGAGACCGGCGGTCGCCTTGTCCGGATGCGCGTTGTCGCTGTAGCCGACGAGCAGGCCATGTTTGCCTTCGACCGACTCGCTCGAACCGACAAAATCATTGCGCGCCAGGGTCGCTGCGATCACGCCGTTCATCGCGGCGGCGCCGACCTGATAGCGTTTGTTCCAGGCGCCATTGACCAGGAATTGCAGCGAGCCTGCGGCCTGGCTGCCGGAGACGCCAAAGGCCGAGATGATCTGGTCCTTTGACAGGCCGAACAGTTTGCCGGCGGCGGCGGCTGCGCCATAGGTTCCTGCGGTCGCGGTCGGATGGAAGCCGCGCGCATAATGCGAGGTGGGGTCGAGCGCGTTGCCGAGCCGGCAGCACACTTCATAGCCTGCGACGATGGCGGTGAGCACGTCGCGGCCCGATGCGCCGACCATCTCGCCGACCGCGAATGCCGCCGGCACCACGGGCGCGCTCGGATGCAGCGAGGAATCCGCGTGGGTATCGTCAAAATCCAGCGAATGGCCGAGCGCGCCGTTGAGCAAAGCGGCGACCGCGGGCGTCCAGGTCTTGCTGTCGCCGAACACGGTGGATTCGCCCTTGCCGTCCAGCGCCAAGGCTTCCAGCATCTTGAGCAGCGAGGCGGTGGATTCCGCATCGCGCCGCGCCCGGATCGTGCTGCCGAGGAAATCGAGCGTCAGCACCTTGGCGCGCGCCAATACCTCCGGCGGAATATCCTCGAATTTCAGGTTGGCGACATAGGAGGCGAGCGTTGCGGTTTCGTTGGCCATCGTGTTTCCTCGTTTTGGCCCGCAGGGTAGGCGGGCTGAATCCACCTTTCAAGCCGTCTCCGGGTCGCGGGCATCAGCTATGCTAAAGCTCATTTACAGGCAGGATCGCCTGCAGGTTGCGGAATGGGGCGCATGGCCGGCTTTCTGAAGCGCGTGGCAGGTCGTTTGCGGTCGCGCAGGACGCAGCTGGCGCTCGCCGTCAGGGTGACGGTGGCGGCGGTTGTCGCCTACACCATCGCAAACGCCTTGCATCTGACGCTGCCGCTATGGGCTGTTCTCACCTCCCTCATCGTCACCCAGATGAGCGTCGGCCGGTCGCTGAAGGCGACCACGGACTATATGCTGGGAACGATCGGCGGCGCGATCTATGGCGGAGCGCTTGCGGTGCTGATTCCGCATTCGAGCGAAGCGGCCCTGCTGGCGTTGCTGGTGCTGACAGTGGCGCCGCTGGCCTATCTCGGATCGATCAACCCCAGCCTGACCGCGGCCACCGTGACAGGTGTGATCGTATTGCTGATCCCGGAGATGCACCACACCAGTCCGCTGGATTCCGTGATCGATCGTCTGATCGAGGTCACCGTCGGTGCGTCCACCGGGCTAGCCGCTTCCTTTTTGGTATTGCCGTCGCGGGCGCATCGTCAGATCCGCGCCAATGCGGCGCGCCTGATCGAACTGATCGCGGGCGCGTTCTCGCAATTGCTGGTTGGCCTGACGCATGGCCTCGACAACGACGCGGCGCACCGGATCCAGGACGGCATCGGTGCTGCGGTGACGGCCTTGCATGCGATGGGGCAGGAAGCCGAGCGCGAGCGCGCGGCGCGTCTGTCATCAGGGCCGGACACCGGTCCGCTGCTGCGGACCATTCTGCGGCTGCGTCATGACGTCGTGATGATCGGACGGGAGTGTTTGGTGGCATTGCCTGCCAATTTGCAGGCGCGGCTGGATACGCCTCTGTCCGGCGTGCGCGAGGCGATCGAAGCCCATCTGCGCGCGTCGGCGGCCGCATTGCGCAGCGGCGCCAGCCCGCCGGTGATCGACCCCGTGCAATTCGCGCTGCAGGGCTACGCGGAGGAAGTCGCCTCTGTCCGCCGCGACGGCCTGATCCGCGGCCTGCCGGGCGATGCCGCCGAGCGCTTCTTCGCGCTCGGATTCTCGCTGGAGCAGATGCGCCAAAACATCGGCGATCTCGATCGCTGTGTCGCGGAGTGGTCGGCAAAGCCGCCCGTGAAGGCAACCGGAATCGAAAGCTAGGCCAATGTCGCGTCGTTGACGGGCCTCGTGGTTCGAGACGCGCGGCCTTGCCGCGCTCCTCACCATGAGGGTCTAAGACGCCATCCTGAATTGCTAGACCCTCATCCTGAGGAGCCGCGGAGCGGCGTCTCGAAGGATGTGGCCACCGACCCTAATCGAGATACACGCCCAGAAAGTTGAGAACGGTGGCATCGCGCTTCCCGATGCCGGAGGTCAGCGCCTTCAGCGCGGCGTCGAAGCTGGGCGCGGCCTGTGTGAGTTCCCAGCTGCCGTCATGGTCCCACTCAAAACACCAGCCAAAGCGTTCGCCCTGTCCAAGATTGATCACCAGGCAGCGGCTGTGCTGCGAGGGCGCGGCGACCGGCAGCAGGTCGCGCGCGGCCACGCCGTAGTGCTCGCGGAAGTACGCGTCGACCTTTTCCGGATCCTTCTCGAAGCGTGTGATGTAGTTGAACAGATTGTTGCGCTGGGTCGCCAGTTCCGTCGGCCGGTAGAAGCACAGTTCGGCCGACTCTTCCGGCAGCCGGACCTGCAATTCGGTCGAACCGTATGTCGTGAGAAACCTCCGATAATCCTTCGGCAGGTTGGCGCCGAGCTCTTGCTCGGCCTGCAGCACGTCACCTTCGCTTGCCGGCTTTTTTGTGTGCCAACGCCAGCCCTTGTCGGATTTCGATTTGCGTTTTCTCCGCGCGACATAGTCGGCATAGGCCGGCAGCGCGATGATGTCTTCGTAGCCGCCAAACTCGTGATATTTGTAGGCGTCATCGAAAGCCTCTTCCTGCCGCTCCGGAAAGTGCTCGACCAGAATCGTCGCGAGCTGCGCGCCGCGGTCCTGGCTTGCGTCGATCCGACAGGCCTCTTCGATTGCCTCCAGCGCGGCCTTTGGGTTATCGGCGCGCAGATGCGCCCAGCTCAGAACCTCCAATATTCGGACCTCGAGGTCGCGATCCTCCATCGACCAGAAATAATGCGGCGTCTTGGCGGCGCGGTGGGCGGCGATGGTGTCGCGGCCGCGTTCGGCAAGCGCAATGATCTGGTTGTTGTCCTGATCGTCGGCATAGAAGTGATGGGCGGCGAGCCAGAGATAGAGCGGCTGGCTTGCCGCGGGCGTATCCCGAAGCGCGGCAAGGTATTTTGCCTGCACGTCAAGCGGTTCGCCCAGCGCCGCCAGCATCAGATCGTCGAGGCCCTTTTGCCAGTCGGGCTTGGGCTGCGGATCCGGCAACAGATTCCGCAGCATGTAATCCGTGTGCGTGGTTTCGATATACCCGGCTGCGGTGAGTTCGGCGACTTGCCGGCGGAACGTGGCGACGGCGGTCTTGGGTTTGGAATATTCCTTGCGCAGGAACTCGTCTTTTTTCCGCGCGCCCGGCGCCTCGTTCATATACTTGCCGACAACTGTCGGCTCGTCGCCCGGGATGAACAGCAGTCCGCGGTCATCATCGCCCGGCGGACGGTGGAAGAATTTTGCCAGCTTCATGAGGGTCTCCGAACACGCGGGCGCGAGGCTGCGTGTAAGAGCCTGCCGCTAACGCAAAAGGGTCGTGCGACCGCGGCCGTCAGCCACGGACTTAACGTTTCAGTCGCATGCTCGGAACAACAGGTTCACGACGGAAAACGGTCCTACGGAGGCCCGCGGATCGGCCCTATTCAGGCCGCGACCTGACGCAGCAGGCTGCGGACGATCAGCCGGTGAAACGGCATGATGACGGCCAGATAGGTCCGCCCCAGCCAGTTGTGTGTCAGCACCAGCGTGGTCGCGGTGACCTCTCGGGCGGCGCCTGACGTCGCGACGTCGACGACGATGCGGAAATCCAGGTGTTTGTCGTTGAAGCCGGCGACCAGCCGTTCGGGCTGCTCGCTCACGATCGGGAAAATTCCGACCATCTCTCTGGGTTTAGAACTGGCGCCTGACGTCTTGAGGCCGAACGGCGCCACCAGAATGTTGCGCAGGGTCAGCAGCGCTTCGGCCCATCGCGGCTGCCGCGCCATCATGCGCTCGGCCGCCTGCCGCGCATTGAGGGCGCGATCGCCGATTTCGATACGGAAAGCGTCGGCAAACTGCGCGCCGGGCAGTAGCGTGTTCGGGTCAATCGCGGGTGTGACTTCACGAACGGTCATTGCAGCGCCAGCCTGTTCGAGAGCAGGCGGAAGCGCAAGATCAGCAGAATAGCAAACACGACGGTGCCGACGGACAATCCGACCCAGACGCCACCGGCGCCAAGCGATGTCCGAAATCCGAGCGCCCAGGCGCAGGTAAAGCCGACAAGCCAGTAGCTGAAGGTCGCGAACACCAGGGGTATGCGCGTGTCGTTCATCCCGCGCAGCGCGCCGTTGGCGACGGTCTGAATCCCGTCGGTGATGAAAAAGGTGGTGCCGACCAGCAGCAGCGTTGCCGTCAGCGTCGCCGTGGCGTCGACGGCTTCGCCGAGGAACAGTTCGGCGATCGTGAACCGTCCCAGGATTACGGCAAGCGTCATCGTCGCCATGAACA
Source organism: Bradyrhizobium sp. AUGA SZCCT0182 (assembly GCF_018130185.1). Lineage (NCBI taxonomy): Bacteria > Pseudomonadati > Pseudomonadota > Alphaproteobacteria > Hyphomicrobiales > Nitrobacteraceae > Bradyrhizobium > Bradyrhizobium sp. AUGA SZCCT0182. The sequence continues at coordinate 23,211 of NZ_JAFCLY010000038.1, forward strand.
CCGTCCCGAGCAGGATCGCGACATAGCCGGCGCGCCTGACGGCGTCGCGGTCGCGGCGCCCGACCGCATGCCCGACCCGGACGGTCGCCGCCATGCTGATCCCGAACGGCACCATGTAGAGGATGGCCGCGATCTGCAGGGCGATCTGGTGCGCGGCGAGCGCGGTGGTTGAGATCAGGCCCATCAGCAGGCCGGCCGCGCCGAACAATCCGTATTCGAGCATAAACGCCATCGAGATCGGCGCGCCGATGACGACGAGCTTGCCCATCAACGGCCAGTCGATCCGCCAGATGCGGCCGAGCACGTGATATTTGCGGAACGGCCGGCGGCGCGCGGTGAACCACAGCCCGGCGAGGAATGTTCCGAGATTGACGATGCTGGTCGCAAGGCCCGCGCCGAACAGCCCAAGTTCAGGCAGGCCCCATTTTCCGTAGAGCAGCGGATAGACCAGCAGCGCATTGGCCGGGATCGCGGCAAGCGTGATCCACAGCACCGGCTCGGGCCGGTTCACGGCGCTCATGAAGCCGCGTATCGCGATAAACCACAGCGCCGGCAGGATGCCCCAGGCGAGGCCGAACAGATATTGTTGCGCAAGCTTTGCGGCAGCCGGCGCCTGGCCGAGCGCGATCAGGATCGCCTCGCCGCGGAACGGCAGTATCATCAGCGGCACCGAGATCAACACCGCCGCCCACAGGCCGACGCGCAGCGCGCGCCGCACCATGCGCGGGTCGCGCGCGCCGAAAGCCTGCGCCGCCAGCGGCGCCACGGCAGACACCAGGCCAAGGCCGAACGTGAAGATCACGAAGAAGACCGTATGCGCGAGGGCTGCCGCAGCGACCGCTTCGCCGCCGAGCCTGCCGATGAACGCCAGATCGGTCGTCATCATCGCGATCTGCCCGAGCTGCGTCAGCGCCAGCGGCACCGCGAGCTTCAGTGTTTCGGCGAACTCCTCAGCCAGATGGCCGCGCGCCCGCGCCGCCGGGGCAGGCGCGACCGCGTGTGCGTCGATTTTGTCGAGCGAGGTCATGGATCAGAACTAACACGGCGGCGGGCCGAAAAAGTGACGGTGGCTGCGACCTATCCGCCGTCTCGCGCCGGCACCCGCGTAATCCTGGCGCCGAGTGCATTGAGCCGCTCCTCGATCCGCTCATAGCCGCGTTCGATCTGGTCGGCGTTGTTGATTGTCGAGGTGCCTTCCGCGGCCACGGCGGCCAGCAGCATCGCCATGCCGGCGCGGATATCGGGCGACGTCATCAACGCCCCGCGCAATCGGCTCGGGCCCGCCACGATGGCCCGGTGCGGGTCGCACAGCACGATCCGGGCGCCCATCGAGATCAGCTTGTCGACGAAGAACATCCGCGATTCGAACATCTTTTCGAACATCAGGATCACGCCGTCGCATTGCGTTGCGGTGACGATGGCGATCGACATCAGGTCGGCGGGAAATGCCGGCCATGGCTGGTCTTCGAGCTTCGGCACATGACCGCCGAAATCATCCTGGATCTTCATGGTCTGGCCGGACGGCACCACGAGATCGTCGCCTTCGACGCCGCATACGATACCGAGCCGCTCAAAGCCCATCCGGACCGAGCGCAGATGCTCGACACCGGCGCGCGCGATGCGCAGCGGCGAGCGGGTCACGGCGGCGAGCCCGATCAGCGAGCCGACCTCGATGTGGTCGGGCTGGATCGCGTAACTGGTCCCGCCCAGCGTCGCCGGTCCGTGGATGATGATGGTGTTGGTGCCGATGCCCTCGATCTTGGCGCCGAGCGCCACCAGGAAGTTGGCGAGGTCCTGCACATGCGGCTCGGAGGCGGCGTTGCGCAGGTGCGTGGTGCCGTGGGCGGCGACCGCGGCGACCAGTGCGTTTTCGGTGGCGGTGACGCTGGGCTCGTCCAGGAAAACGTCAGCGCCCTTCAGCCGCGAGGCGCGGAACTCCAGCCGGTGCGTCGCCGTGACGGTGGCGCCAAGCTGTTCGAAGGCCAGAAAATGCGTATCGAGGCGGCGGCGGCCGATGACGTCGCCGCCGGGCGGCGGCAGCGCCACCTCGCCGCAACGGGCGAGCAGCGGGCCCGCCAGCAGGATCGAGGCGCGGATGCGCGCGCAAAGCTCGGGATCGAGATCGGCGGCGCGAATTTCCTTGGCGTGGATTTTCAGCGTGTTGCGCTGTACCCATTCGGCCGAGGCGCCGACCGAGCGGATCAACTCGACCAGCGTCTCGGTATCGCGAATGCGGGGAACGTTCTCCAGCGTGACCGGATGGTCCGTCAGAAGCGCCGCCGCGATGATCGGCAGCGCGGCATTCTTGTTGCCGGACGGCTCGATCGTGCCCGCAAGCCGGTGGCCGCCTTCAACGATGTATTGGATCGGCGCCACTGGAACTCCGTGCCCTAGACGTCAACGTTGGCGCTGAGCGAGTTATCCTGGATGAATTCGCGGCGCGGCTCGACCACGTCGCCCATCAGCTTGGTGAAGATGTCGTCGGCCTCGTCGACCTCCTTGATCTTCACCTGCAGCAGCGAGCGTTCGTTTTTATCGAGCGTGGTTTCCCAGAGCTGCTCCGGATTCATCTCGCCGAGACCTTTGTAGCGCTGCAGCGCCACGCCCTTGCGGCCGGCGTCGGTCACCGCGTCGAACAGGCTGATCGGCCCATGAATCGCGATCTCGGCGTCCTTGCGGCGCAACAGGCCCGGCTTCGGATAGGCCTCCTGCAGCTTCGCCGCGTAATCGTCGAGCTTGCGGGCGTCGGCGGAGCCGAGTAGCGCGTCGTCGATAATGGCGGCATCCTTGACGCCGCGGACGGTGCGTTCGAACAGGAACCCTTCACCCTCCGTGAAGCGTCCGCTCCAGCCGCGCTCGACTTCGTCGGTCAGTGCATCGAGCCGCTTGGCGATGTAATCGGCGGCGGCATTGGCGGTGTCGATGTCGCTTGTGATCTTCGGGCTCAAGACGCCGGCGATCGCGGCCTGCTCGACCACCATGCGGTTGTAGCGGCTGTGCAGATTGTGCAGGATGCCGCGGATGATGCGGGCGTCCTCCACCAGTTGCAGCAGATCACGGCCGGCGCGCTCCGAGCCGGTGGCCGGCTTGAAGACGCAATCGTCGAGGCCGGTTGCGATCAGGTAATCCTCCAGCGCGCGCTCGTCCTTCAGGTACTGCTCGGACTTGCCGCGCGTTACCTTGTAGAGCGGCGGCTGGGCGATGAAGAGATGGCCGCGGTCGATCAATTCGCGCATCTGGCGATAGAAGAACGTCAGAAGCAGCGTGCGGATATGCGAGCCGTCGACGTCGGCGTCCGTCATCAGGATGATCTTGTGGTAGCGCAGCTTGTCGGCGCTGAAATCGTCGCTGATGCCGGTGCCGAGCGCTGCGATCAGCGTGCCGATCTGTTCGCTGGACAGCATCTTGTCCATGCGAACGCGCTCGACGTTGAGAATCTTTCCCCGCAGCGGCAAAACCGCCTGGAATTCGCGGTTGCGGCCCATCTTGGCGCTGCCGCCTGCGGAGTCACCCTCGACGATGAACAGTTCGGACTTGGCGGGATCTCTTTCCTGGCAGTCGGAGAGCTTGCCGGGCAGCGAAGAGCTGCCGAGCGGACTCTTTCGGGTCAGTTCGCGCGCCTTGCGGGCGGCTTCGCGCGCGGCGGCGGCCTGGATCACCTTGCCGACGATGACCTTGGCTTCTGACGGATGTTCCTCGAACCACGCCGCCAGCGCTTCGTTGAGTACGTTCTCGACCACCGGGCGCACTTCCGAGGAGACCAGCTTGTCCTTGGTCTGCGACGAGAATTTCGGGTCCGGCACCTTGACCGAAAGCACCGCGGTGAGGCCTTCGCGGCAATCGTCGCCGGTCAGCGCGATTTTTTCCTTTTTCGCGTTGGCCTCGGCATAGCCGTTGACCTGGCGCGTCAGCGCGCCGCGGAAGCCGGCCAGATGGGTGCCGCCGTCACGCTGCGGGATGTTGTTGGTGAAGCACAGCACGTTCTCGTGGTAGCTGTCGTTCCACCACAGCGCGGCCTCGACGCCGATGTCGTTCAATTCCGCGCGCACCATGATCGCCGCGGGCACGATCGCCTTCTTGTTGCGGTCGAGATATTTGACGAATTCCTCGACGCCGCCGGCATATTGCATCACCTCGCGCTTTTCGACCGCGTGGCGCATGTCGGATAGCACGATATTGACGCCGGAATTCAGGAACGCGAGCTCGCGCAGGCGATGCTCCAGCGTCGCGAAATCATACTCGACATTGGTGAAGGTTTCGGTCGACGCAAAGAACGTCACCTCGGTGCCGCGCTTGCCACTGGCTTCACCCACCACCTTGAGCGGGGCAACGGAATCGCCGTGGGCGAACTCGATGTAATGCTCCTTGCCGTCGCGCCAGACCCGAAGCTGCAGCTTGCTCGACAGCGCGTTGACGACGGAGACGCCGACGCCGTGCAGGCCGCCGGAGACCTTGTAGGAGTTCTGGTCGAATTTTCCGCCGGCGTGCAGCTGGGTCATGATGACCTCGGCCGCGGAAATGCCTTCGCCCTTGTGGATGTCGACCGGAATGCCGCGGCCGTCGTCGCGCACCGTCACCGAGCCGTCGGCATTGAGCACGACTTCGACCGCCGTGGCGTGACCAGCAAGCGCCTCGTCGATCGCATTGTCGACGACCTCGTACACCATGTGATGCAGGCCGGATCCGTCATCGGTGTCGCCGATATACATGCCCGGCCGCTTGCGCACGGCGTCGAGGCCCTTCAACACCCGGATCGATTCCGCGCCATATTCAATCGGAATGGGATGCTCAGTGTCGGCAGGTGACTGCCGGGCAGGTTCTGTCATGTAAGGCCTTCGAGGTGTCCCGAATCAGCTGCGCAATATGAGGCGCTGATGGATCTATTTGTGCCATGAAAGAGGCCATGCGCCTAGCGCAAAGTCTCCTTCCACAAGCTATTGAATAAATAGTGCTTTTTGGCGCTCTTTCAAGGCGCTCAAAGGGCGATTCGGCGGCCTCTGAAAAGGCGGATTCGGGGGATGATTCCGCGCCTCGAAGTGCCTGTTTTTGAGACGTGGTCGCGGCAGGAAATAGCAGACTGCAACGGATATGCTGGAGAACGGCGCAACAGGCGGGTTCGTTGCCGGAGAACCGATTCCCCTCACCGGGAAGGGCTCGGCTACCTGATCTTGTCCGTCATCGGCCGCGTGCTCGGGACGCAAGCGCCCGCGAGCACGCCGCCCTTGGTCTTCTCTGGGCTTCTCCAGAGCGATCGTGTCAATACATCTGCAGCGACAATGCCTCGCCGCTCGGAGCGATGATCAGGCCCCAGGCGTCATCAGCGGTGACCTCGACCGTATCGTTTCGTGCCGGACGGCCCGCGACCTTCACCGAATAGGTGTATTTGCCCGGCGGCAGGTCGAGCATCGGAGGCTTCTGCGATTGCGGCCCGCCGGCGCCGGCAGCGAGCTTGATCGTCTGCTTGTTGATGGTGACGGCAGCCTCGCTGCCGCCCATGTTGCCGAACACCAGCCTGGCCTGACCCGGTTTCGGGATCACGTCAGCCTTCGCGGCGACATCAGTGTACTTTTGTGCGAGGCTGACGGTGGTCTCGTCCTTAGCTCGGCCGAGTTTCAGCTGTGCAGGCCCATCGGGCGAAGCAAATGCCAGTTGCACGCGGTCTGCCTGCATGACGGCGCGCTCCGCGGATTCCTTCCAGCCGCGTTTGCCAAGCTCGGTGCGATAGAAGGCGAGCACGGAAGCGAGATCCGCAGGAACGCTGATTTCGAGTTCCCTGCGGAATGGAACGTTGCTGCCAGGCAGCTTTCCGCTTCCGCGGGAGATAGTCGAACCACGCTGCTTGGGCATCGGAAACGGCGCGTCGGCATCGGTTTCGGGGTCAACTTCGAGAACCTGCACCGCCGCTTTGGCGGCTGCGCCGCTGGAAGCCTGATCGCCTGCGGTGCCGGGCTTGGCGGCCATCTTGGCATCGGCCGTCACCAGAGCCGATCCATCGGCGCTGATCTTCGACCTCGGACCCATCTGCATGACGGTGAACGACATCGCCTTGCCGCCTTTGGAAAAGTCCATCACGACCATGCGGGGATTGTTGATGACCGAGGGCCGTTCTTTCCAGCCCTGGGCCTGCAGCGCGCCACGGTAGAACGCCGCGACCGCTCTCACGCTTGAGGGGGAATAGAAATCGAGCCGGCCTTTGGCGCCTTCGAACTGCATCTCTTCGGCGTTCTCCGGCAGCGGTACGGGTTTCGAATTGTCGGCAAGCGCGCGCAGCGGCGCGTCCGACAGGCTGGCGGCTTGGGCCACCCGCCGCACTTCGTCGGCCGCGATGACTTCTTTTGCCATTGCTGCCGCATCGCTGAGAAACTTCGCGTCGGCTTCCTTCTTGGCTTTGGCGCGTGCCGCCAGGCCGGCTTCGGTCACCTGCGTGGTGAGGTTGATGATCGTCAGGTCGTATTGGGGCTTGAGCCTGAGCGTGGCGGTTTGATCGGGAGACGAGAAGTTGAGGACGACCTGGTCCGGCGTCTCAACGGCGCCGCGGGTTTCCTCTTTCCAGTTCCGGGACCCAAGTTCGCGGCGGAAGAATGCGAGCACCACCGGCAACTCGGCCTGAACGGAGCCGTGTACCTTGCGGGAGTTCGAATTCGAATCGCCCTCGCTTCCGAAGCCTGCTGTCTGGTTCGGTACAGGCAGGCCGGCGGTCTCGCTCGCAAGTACGAGGTCCCGCGGCTGCGCGAATGGCGCAATCCGGACGTCGACACTGGTCTTGCCGTCATCGCGGCGCTGCAGCGTCAGCATGATCGGTTGCTGCTGGTAGCCGTCACGTTTGGGGAAGCTGTAGAAGGCACGCGCGCCGTTGCTGATCGTTGCGTCGATCGTGGCGCCGGGGTAACGCGCCGCAGCGTCTGGCGCCAACAATGGCGACCAGCCGGCCGCGATCAGTTCCTTGCGGAAGAACTCCTGGCTGGTCTCGACGCTCGCGGCGGTCGTGCAGCCAAGATAGGGCCGGCGCTCGTTGAATAGGATGTCGGTCGCATCGTCCGGAAACGGCACGTTCGCATAGATCCTGTCCGCGCCGTAATTCACCTCGGATTGATTGGGCTGGATTTGCCTGAAAGACACGTTAAGTCCGTGCGGACCCCTCTTGAAGTTCAACGTGCTCCTGACGTTTTCGAACGGGCGCACGTATTGCACCCAGCCGTCTGCGGCCAGTAATTTCTTCGTCGCGAGGGTGGTGGCTGCGACGGTGCCCGGAACGTAGTAGTTCACTGTAAAAGTTTCCGGACGGCCATCCACGGCGCCTTCCAGGCGCGGCACGGTGCGGACATTGACCATCGTGGGGTCGGCGCTGGCAGCCACCGGCACGCTGGCGATCACCGCAAGGGTGACCGCAAACAGATGTTTCCGTGCCGGGACCAGCATCCCGCGCGTCGTTCCAAACATGGGTATCTCCGGTATTTGCCGACGCCTGACCCGCGCAGCGGCGATAGAAGCTCGCGCCGATGGCGCGGTTGCTGAAGTCTAGTCGCGCGGGTGGACGTCGAGGTTCAACCGGACGCCCGCCGATTCAGCCGCGCATCGTTCAATACATCTGCATCGACAATGCCTCTCCGCTCGGGAGAATGATCAGACCCCAGCCGTCGTCGGCGGTCACCTCGATCGTATCGTTTCGGGCGGGGCGGCCCGCGACCTTCATCGAATACCGGTGCTTGCCCGGCGGCAGTTCGAGAATCGGGGGGGTCGGCGATTGCAGCCCACCTGCGCCGGCGGCGAGCTTGATCGTGCGCTTGTTGATGGTGACGGCCGCTTCGCTTTCACCGACATTGCCGAGCATCAGCTTGGCCTGACCCGGCTTCGGTACGAAGTCCGCTTTCGCGGCAACGGCCGGATATTTCTGCGCGAGGATGACCGACGTCTCGTCGTCGCTGCGGCCAAGCTTCAGCATCGCCGGCCCGTCGGGAGAGGTGAATGCAAGCTGCGCGCGGTCCGCCTGCACAACGGCGCGCTCAGTCGATTCCGTCCATCCGCGTTTGCCGAGTTCGCGACGATAGAAGGCGAGCACGGCATTCAGCTCGGCGGGAATGCTGGCGTCAAGTTGCCTGCGGTACACGGCGTTGCTGCCCGGCAGCTTTCCGCTCGCCGACGTGCTCATCGCGCTGTGCTGCTTTGGCACCGGAAAGGGCGCGTCGGGATCGGCGTCGGCCTCGAGAACCTGCACCGCCGCCGCCGCTTTGGCGCCAGCGCCGGCAGCCGCCTGAGCGGGTGCTGTTGCGCCTGGCTTGGCGGCCATCTTGGCATCGGCCGTCACCAGACCCGATCCATTGGCGCTGATACTCGCCCTCCGACCCATCTTCATGATGTTGAACCGCACCGCCTTGCCGCCTTTGGAAAACTGCATCACGACCATGCGGGCATCGTTGATGACCGAAGGCTGTTCCTTCCAGCCTTGGGCCTGCAGCGCGTCACGGTAGAACGTTGCGACTGCTCTCACGCTCGAGGGGGAATCGAAACTGAGCCGGCCGTCGGCGCCTTCGAACTCCACCTCTTCGGCGTTCTCCGGCAGCGGCACGGGCTTCGAATTGTCGGCAAGGGCGCGCAGCGGCGCATCCGACAGCGGCGCATCCAACAGCTTGGCGGCCTGGGCCACCTTGGCGGCCTGGGCCGCGTCGGCTTCCTTCTTGGCCTGGGCGCGTTCGGCGAGGACGGTTTCCTTCATTTGAGTGACGATATTGACCATCGTCATGTCATATCGGCGGCTGAGCTCCAGCGTGGCGGTTTGCTCGGCCGAGGAAAAGTTCGCCGTGACGTTATCAGCCGTGACCACAGCACCGCTGGTTTCTTCGGTCCAGTTTCGCGCCGCGAGTTCGCGACGATAGAAGGCGAGCGTTGCAGGAATTTCGGCAAGGACCGCCACGTCCAGCTGCCGCCGGGCCGAATCGGAATCGCCCGAGCTTCGCGTCGTCCAGGTTAGTTTTGGCGTCGGCAGGTCGGCCGTGTCGTCACCGGCTTCGAGCGTTTCCGGCATCGCAAATGGCGCGACCCGAATTTCCACGTCGGTCCGTCCGTCGTCACGGCGCTGCAGTGTCAACATCACCGGCTGCTGCCGATGAAAGCCATTGTCGAAATCATGGGTGTAATAGGCCCGCACGCCATTCTCGATCGTCTCGCTGAGCTGCACGTTCGGCCAGCGCGCGGCCGCCTCCGCGGCTTTGAGCGGCTTCCAGCCGCTCGCGGCCATCTCCTTGCGGAAGAAGTCGAGCGTTGCGTCGAGCGCAGTCGGGGCAATGCAGCCGAGATAGGGCCGCCACTCCTCGAACACGATGTCGGCAGCATCCGGCGGGAACGGCACGTTCACATGCGCTGCGTTGGCGCTATAAATCACGCTGGATTGATTGGGCTTGCCTGGCGGGACCGACACAAACAGTCCTTGCCGTCCCTTCTTGAATTTTGACGAGAACTTGTCGTTTTCGAGCGGGCCCGCATATCGCACCCAGCCGTCGGCGGCCAGCAATTGCCTCACCGCAGCGGTGGTCGCCGCGAAGCCGGTCGGAACGTCGTAGGTCACTTGATAGGTTTTGGATTGATGGGTCTTGGCAAGGGCCGTTTGTTCCACGGCCCCCTCGAGACGCGGCAGGGTGCTGACATCGACCATGTCGGAGTTGGCACTGGCGGCAACCGGCGCGCAGGCAATCACCGCGAGGGTGACAGCAAACAGATGTTTCCGTGCCGGGACCAGCATCCCGCGCGTCGTTCCAAACATGGGTATCTCCGGATATTGCCGATGCCTGACAGGCGCAGCAGCGATGGCCGCGCGTCGTGGCGCGATTGCTGGAGTCTAGTCGCGCGGGTGGGCGTTGAGGTTCAACCGGGCTCAGGCGCGGCGGGTGACGTGGCCGGAATCCACGTCGAAAACCTCGCCGGATGCGCCGATATCGGCGAATGCCGCCGGATCGGCGCCGGTCATCCAGACCTGCGCGCCGAGTTTTTCCAGCTCATTGAACAGCGCCTTGCGCCTGCCCGGATCGAGATGCGCGATGACCTCGTCGAGCAGCAACAGCGGCACGATGCCGGTCATCTCGGCGACCAGCGTGGCATGGGCCAGCACCAGCCCGATCAGCAGCGCCTTCTGTTCGCCGGTGGAGGCATCGCGCGCCGGCATGTTCTTCGGCGCGTAGACCACTTGCAGGTCGGTCAAATGCGGGCCGTCCAGCGTACGGCCTGCCGCGGCGTCGCGCGGGCGGCTCGCGCGCAGGATCTCGCGGTAGCGATCTTCCACGGCCGTCGCGGGCTCGCCCACCAGCGCATTCTCCATCCAGCCGTCGAGCATGATCTGCGCCGACGGAAACGCGGAAGCCGCGCCCCGTTCGCGCAGCATCGCTGCGAGTTTTGTGACGGTCTGGCCGCGGGTGGCGGCGACCGCGACCGCAAGCTCGGCGGTTTCGCGCTCGATCGCGTCGCACCAATGGTCGTCGTAATTGCGAACTTCGAGCAGCCGGTTGCGCGAGCGCAGCGAACGCTCCAGCGCCGACACGCGGCTGGAATGTTCGCTGTCGATCGCCAGCACCAGCCGGTCGAAGAAGCGCCGCCGTTCCGAGGCTGCGCCAAGAAACAGTCCGTCCATCGCCGGCGTCAGCCACACCATGCGCAAATGATCGCCGAACGCGGTCGCCGAGCCGACCGGCTCGCGGTCGATCCGGCAGCGGCGGCCAGTGGAACTGTTTTCATTTCCGGGCGCATCGATCCCGGTGCCCAGCGTCGCCAGCCCCAGCGCGCCCTCGACTTCGGCGGAGACGGCCCAGGAGCCGTTGCCCTGATTGTCGGCGACATCTTCCAGCGTCGCGCGCCGCAAGCCCCGTCCCGGCGATAGAAACGAGATCGCCTCGAGGCAATTGGTCTTGCCGGCGCCGTTCGGCCCCACCAGCACCACGACGTCGCCGCGCGTCTGCACGCTCCCCGCCCGATAATTGCGAAAATGCGTCAGCGTCAGCTTGTGGATGCGGGAGGGGGTCATATTCAACTGTCATTGCCGGTTTTTCTTCCCTTCTCCCCTTGTGGGAGAAGGTGGCGCGAAGCGCCGGATGAGGGGTTCTTACCGCTCGGCAAGCTTAGCGAGAATATCCTCCAAGACGGCGGTTGGCTGTTGCAACACATCGTTGTTCCAGTATCGCGCGACTCGAAAACCTTCTGCCACTAACAGGGCGTCCCTTGCCGTGTCGCGCCCGTTGTCCGCATGCTGGCTGCCGTCGACCTCGACGACGAAATGTTTCTCGAAGCAAACGAAGTCGAGGATCAGGTTCCGGAAAGGAACTTGTCGGCGAAATTTGTAAGCCTGAAGACGTCGATCGCGAAGTAGTCGCCACATCCTGGCTTCGGCGTCAGTCGGTTCTCGACGCATCTTCTTTGCGAAGGTGCGGATACGCTTGGCGGTTGGCCGATGGTGTGGCGCTTGCGGAGAGAACCCCTCACCCGTCGCCGAACTGCGTTCGGCGCCACCCTCTCCCACAAGGGGAGAGGGAAGGTCTGCGCGATGGTCTCTAGTTATCACACCCGCATCGGCATCAGCACGTAGAGCGCGCCTTTGTTATCCTTGTCCTGCACCAGGGTCGGGGAGCCGGGATCGGCCAGCCGCAGCACCGCGACCTCGCCTTCGATCTGGGCGGCGATGTCCAGCAGATAGCGCGAGTTGAATCCGATATCGAGCGCGTCGGAGGCGTATTCGACTTCGAGTTCTTCGGTGGCGCTGCCGGAATCCGGGTTGGTCACCGAGAGCACCAGCTTGCCGGCCGACAACGCCAGTTTCACCGCGCGGCCGCGTTCGCTCGAAATGGTCGAGACGCGGTCGACTGCGGCCTCGAAATCCTTCTTGTCGACGATCAGTTCCTTGTCGTTGTTCTGCGGAATGACGCGGCCGTAATCCGGGAAGGTGCCGTCGATCAGTTTCGAGGTCAGCACCACATTGCCGAGGGTGAAGCGGATCTTGCCCTGCGACAATTCGATCGAGACTTCGGCTTCATTGTCCTCGATCAGCCGCTGCACTTCGCCAACGGTCTTGCGCGGCACGATCACACCGGGCATGCCGACGGCGCCCTTCGGGAGAGCCAGATCGATCTGCGCCAGCCGGTGTCCGTCGGTCGCTACCCCGCGCAAGGTCGCAGCCTTGGCGCTGCCGGCCGAGTGCAAATAGATGCCGTTGAGGTAATAGCGGGTCTCTTCGGTCGAGATCGCAAATTGGGTGCGGTCGATCAGGCGCTTGACGTCGGCGGCGGCCAGCGAGAACGAATGCGTCATGTCGCCGGCGGCCAGATCGGGGAAATCGCTTTCGGGAAGGGTCTGCAGCGTGAAGCGTGAACGGCCGGCACGGATCGCCAGCACCGAACGGTCGCCGTCGGCCTCCAGCACGATCTGCGCGCCGTCGGGCAGCTTGCGGACGATGTCGTAGAACATGTGCGCCGGCACGGTGGTCGAGCCGGCGGTTCCGGTTTCCGCTGCCAGGGTTTCCGTCACCTCGAGATCGAGGTCGGTCGCCTTCAGCGAGAGTTTGGCGTTCTCGGCACGGATCAGCACGTTGCCGAGGATCGGGATGGTGTTGCGGCGCTCGACCACGCGATGGACGTGGCCCAGCGATTTCAGGAGTTGCGCGCGTTCGACGGTGACCTTCATTGCAATACCCGCCTGATCCCTAAGATGGAAAAGCCGGGCGGCCCTGAAGGCGCGCCGCGGCCATTGAAACCCGAAAAGCCGGATCAAGATGGGACTTGATCAAACCTTCGGGGGGACCGCAAGGTGGCGCGGATAGGGTTTAAGCGCAAGGGATTACGACGCCGTTTCCCACGGTTTGCAGGCAAATTCACCGTCGTCCTGGCCTGGTGCGCAATTGCGCACCACGGGCCGGGACCCATAACCACAGGCGTTCGTGGCTGCATAAGCCGTCAGCCAGGGTGCCCAAAAGCCCGGCCGCGGAGTATGGGTTCCGGCGCCCGTGCGCAATTGCGCACTAGGCCGGAACGACTGCGTTCATTCCTGCAATTGGCGCTTCAGCGATTCCACTTCTTCCGACAGCGCGGTATCCCGGGACACCAGTGCCTCGATCTTGCGCACGGCGTGCAGCACCGTGGTGTGGTCGCGTCCGCCGAACCGGCGGCCGATCTCGGGCAGCGACCGCAGCGTCAGCGTCTTGGCCAGGTACATCGCGACCTGGCGCGGGCGAACCACATTGGCGGTACGCCGGGAAGACAACAGGTCCGAACGGCTGACATTATATTGCCGGGCCACCACGCGCTGGATGTCCTCGATCTTGATCCGCTTCGGTTCCTGCGGACGGATCAGGTCGCGGACTTCGCGCTCGGCCATTTCCAGCGTCACCGGCTGGGCGTTGAGCTTGGAGTGCGCGAGCAGCCGGTTGATGGCGCCTTCGAGATCCCGGCCGTTATGGGTGATGGTGCGCGCGAGATAATCCAGCACCGGTTCCGGCACGTCGAAGCTCGCATGATGGGCACGGGCCGCGGCGACGCGCGATTTGAGGATGCCGAGCCGAAGCTCTTCGCCGAGCGAACCCATTTCCACGACGAGGCCGCCGGCCAGCCGCGAGCGCACGCGATCATCGAGGCTTTCGAGATCGGACGGCGGACGGTCGGCCGCGATCACGACCTGGCGGCCGGCATCGATCAGCGCGTTCAGCGTATGGCAGAACTCGGCCTGGGTCGATTTGCCCTGGAGAAACTGCAGATCGTCGATCACGAGCACGTCGATGCCGCGCAGCGCTTCCTTGAAGGCCAGCGCCGTCTGCGTCTTCAGCGCCGCGACGAAGCCGTACATGAACTTCTCGGCGGTGAGATAGAGCACCTTGCGCTCGTTGCCGGAATTGCCGGCCCACGTGACGGCCTGCAGCAGATGGGTTTTGCCGAGGCCGACGCCGGCGTGAATATAGAGAGGATTGAACATCACGGCATCGCCGCGCCGCCCTTCGGCGACCTGGCGGGCCGCCGCATGCGCCAGCGTGTTGGAGCGGCCGATCACGAAACTTGCAAAGGTGAGGCGCGGGTCGAGCGGCGAGCCGCCGAGCGCATCATGGCTCGCGGACACCGGCGCGGTCGCGGTGGCGCGCAGCTCGGGCGCGGGGCGACCGTTGGCATGCTCGACGCGGCGCTGATCGGCCGGCGCGGGAGCTTCCTTCGCGGGTGCGGCGCATCGCATCGCCGTGCGCACGGTGAGGTCGATCCGGTGCACTTCGGGCATCTCGGCCTGCCAGCAGGCGAGAACGCGATCGGCGTAATGCGCCTGGATCCAGCTCTTGAGGAACCGGGTCGGAACCGACAGATGGACGTTCTCGTCCTGCACGCCTTCCAGATCCATGCGTGCGAACCAGCTCGAATAGACGTCTTCGCCTACCGTCGTCCGCAACCGACCCTTCACCCGCGACCAGCGATCCTGTTCGATATTCGTCATTGCCTGATAACTTTTCTGAAAGAGTAATGTTCGTTGCTAATTCGCCTTGCAGGGTTCCTGCCAACAGGGGTGCTGCAAGGCGCGACCTCACGCGGGGCTTCAACTCCGGACATAGATCGACCGTTCGGCGCGAACGCCGCTGGTCAGATTTTCAGTTGGAGAAGAAGGTTTCCCGCGAGGTCAGCGCGTACTCGACGGCCCGTCCGGAGTTCGCACCGAGGAATGGTTGGAAAAGAAGGCTGGAGCAACCAATACGGTCTGTTGTGAAATGCGTCCGTCTAATGCCGCGATTCCGTAAAGCATAGTGCCTCCCCCTCTCGCCGCGAGAACGCGGCGAGTTGTCATGTCGAAAGTGTTTTCAAAGTCAGTCTGCCGCTACCGGACATCTGCCCGGCGCTGCGCCGCCGCGTAACCTCAGTCTGTCGTCTTCAACACGTTCACGCACTCCGCGTTCCCAACGCTGCGGTTGCCAACACTTGCCTTATCTCCCTAGTCATCGACACGCGAAACCTGCACGCCACGCCTGAGAAATTTAGACACAGAACAACCATTCTCATATTGCTATGAGTTACCAACTTAGCATCGCTTGGAAAGCGTCGCTAACGCGCACACCGCCGCCGATTTGCACGTCCACCCTTGGGTCTCAAACCGCGCTGGTCTGGAGAGCCGTGGGCGTCGCGAACGACACTAGATGTACACCAAGCGGAAATTCTGACAATCCGTGAATCGACGTGTGTGACCGAGTCCTCGGCTGTGTGGCCGGGTTGCAATTGTGACACTCGAAAGCAACGTTTTGGATTCGTGAACAGATTCGCGCGCGCTTGCGCATCGTGACAATTTTCGACGCACTCGAGAAAAATTTTAAGAAACCGTTACAATCGCGCTTGCGCAGACCATTTTTCAAACCGCTTGAAGTCGCTATGTGGATAAGTGATTAGCGAGACGAAGTTTTTCGCGATTCTTTTTTAGGGTAACTCTCGCGTGGCTGTTGCGGGCAAACAGCGGGAATCTTTTGGAACCTCGCGCAGCAAAACTCGCTGTGCATCTCGCGTCTGCGCACAGCATTGCCGTTGCAACAAACTGCACCGCGTAAAACTACGGGGCCGAAGAAATATGACACGCGCTCTGCTGTGCAGCAACGGGACAATCGAACTGGAAAAAAGAAAAAGCCCGGCCAAGGCCGGGCTTCTTTGACGAATATTTTTTTTCGTCAGTTCATTTCGCGAGCTTGGCGATCTGGTGCGTCAGGCGTGACACCTTCCGGCTCGCGTTGTTCTTGTGAATGATGTTGCGCTGCGCGGCTTGCATCAGTTCCGGTTCCGCGTGCGCCATCGCCTTCAACGCTGCATCGCGGTCGCCGCTCTTGATGGCTTCTTCGACGGTGCGAACCGCACCACGCATCTGGGTGCGGCGCGACTTGTTGATGATGGTGCGGCGGGCAATCTTGCGGGTCGCCTTCTTGGCGGAAGTGGTATTGGCCATGTTCTCAACTATCCTTCGGCTGTCATCGCTCGGGTGGTCGGGCTTGAGCGCGCCGGCCGTTCAAATTGCGCTGGTGTGTTTCAGGGTGTCCTTGAGGTCGCCATGCTCGGGAGCCAGAATGCTCCCACCGCGGCGCGGCTCAAAGAACAGCGGCGGCGGGATTGCGCCCGCCGCCATTGGGGGTCTTATAGAGGGCTGGTTCTGCACCGTCAACGCTTTCTGGACCCTCCAAAAATCGGAAAATCCAGCCGGGAATGGCGCATAAGGTGCTGACGAGGTTGAATTTATTAGGGGAGCCCGGTATTGGGCTGACGGCCTTCCGGGCCCGACAGGTATAAGGTGACGCATGATCCGCGGTTTCTTCCGGCTAATTGGCCTGCTGCTCCTGGCCGGCGGATTCATCTTTATGGTCTATGACGGCGCACGGTATGTCGCCGACCAGACCCTGCGTTTCACCCGCTTCGGTCAGTTCTGGAACGACATCCACCAGTCCAGCCAGCTGGCGTTTCGCACGTCGGTCGAGGGTGCCGCGCCCTGGCTCTGGAACAGCGTCATCAAGGTCCTGCTGGACCAGCCGGTTTTCGCGGTGCTGGGCGTGTTCGGCATTCTCTTGATGATCCTGTTCCGGCCCCGCAAGCCGTTGATCGGCTATTCGCGGGACTGACAGGCTTTGGTTCAGCAAAGGCCGGGCGTTGCCAAGGCTGCGTAAGGAGGCTTGCGTAACAGGGCTGCGGCAACCCGCGTAAAGCCTTATATAGAAGTCAGCCGGCTGCCGCCGTTTGCGCGCCAGCCGATGTTCCGCCTGGAGGCAATCCATGTTGTTCATGCGCAAGACCACCGCGTTGCCGAGTGCCGCCGAAGCGCTGCCGGGCCGCGCCACGCCGATCCCGACCGCGTCAACCCATTTCGTCAACGGCCGCAAGCTGCAGCCGCCTTATCCCGCAGGTCTCGAGCAGGCGGTGTTCGCGCTCGGCTGTTTCTGGGGCGCCGAACGCAAGTTCTGGCAACTCGGCGAGGGCATTTTTGCGACCGCCGTCGGTTACGCCGGCGGCCACACGCCCAATCCGACCTACGAAGAAGTTTGCTCGGGCCGCACCGGTCACACCGAAGTGGTGCTGGTCGTGTTCGATCCGAAGAAGTTCTCCTTTGAGGCGCTGCTGAAGACGTTCTGGGAAAATCACAACCCGACGCAGGGCATGCGCCAGGGCAATGATGTCGGCACCCAATATCGTTCCGCGATCTACACGCTCAGCGATGCGCAACGCAAAGCCGCCGATGCGTCGAAGGCGATGTACCAGAAGGCGCTGGCGGCCAAGGGTCTTGGCGCCATCACTACCGAGATCGCGCCGTCAGGCGAATTCTATTTTGCCGAGGACTATCACCAGCAATATCTCGCCAAGAATCCGGCCGGCTATTGCGGGCTGGGTGGCACCGGCGTGTCGTGCCCGATCGGCGTCGGCGTGACCGCTTGATTGACTAGTTCTTTCTTCACCTCTCCCCGCCTGCGGGGAGAGGTCGGATTGCATCGCAGATGCAATCCGGGTGAGGGGGTACAGGTCTAACGATCTACATCACCCTCGCGGTGAGAGCCCCTCACCCCAACCCTCTCCCCGTAAGAACGGGGAGAGGGAGTCTCACCGCTTCCCTCTCGCCCGCACCGCACCCAAAAAAACGCTTTGTTAACCATAACCGGTGCAAGACTAGAGCTGTCTCGCTTTGAGGGATGGCTCCGGTGCGAGTTGCGCGCGCGTTTCGATTTTCGATCACTGCGATGATGGCCGCGCTCGCTCTGTCGGGGTGCATGCGCACGGCTGGACCCGTCGCGGTCGCGCCGCAAGCCGATCTCGACGCCATGACCTATGGCGCGGCGCCGGCGCCGGTCGTCGTCGTGGACAATAGCGGCGGCGGCGCCATCAGCGCGATGCGCGCGTCCTTTGCCAGAACGCCGCGTCCAGTTTACGCGCCCGCTCCCGTGGTTGTCGCGGCGCCCGTCGCCTACGCCGAACCGGTCCGATATGACACGTCGTATCATCTCGATGCCGGCGACAGGCTGCGCGTCGTGGTCTACGGCCAGGAAGGCCTCACCAATACTTACGCGATCGATGCCGGCGGCTCGATCACGATACCGCTGATCGGCTCGGTGCCGGCGCGCGGCCGCACGCCCGCCGGTCTCGCAGCCGAGATCGCAGCCAAACTGCGCGCCGGATTCATCCGTGATCCCTCCGTCGCGGTCGAGATCGAAGCCTACCGGCCGTTCTTCATCCTCGGCGAAGTGGCGGCGCCCGGACAATATCCTTACGTGCCCAACATGACCGTCGAGAGCGCGGTTGCGATCGCCGGCGGTTTCTCGCCCCGCGCGCGGCGCGATCGGGTTACGGTCACGCACACCGATGGCTCGGGAACCGCGCGCTACATCGTTCCGCCCGGCACTTCGATCAGCCCGGGCGATACGGTGCTGGTCGGCGAGCGCTGGTTCTAGCGGCGCTGTTCGGATCATTCCGTGCTGCGGCATTACCGGGCTGTGGTGAATCAGCGCATTCGGCGCGAAGCGCCGGATCGGAACTTGCCTCTCACAGGCCAGCGGCATATGCCGCCGTCAACGCAATCCATTTAAATCAACCAGGGGAAGAGATGAGCATCCGTTTGCCAACCAAGCTCGTGCGCACTGCAATTTCAGCTGCAATGATCGCAGGCATTGCCATGACGGCCGTGTGCGTGTCCGCGGAACAGGCGGCGGCGCAGTCCTATCCGGAGCGGCGAATAACCTTCGTGGTGCCTTATCCCGCGGGAGGAGCCACCGACGTCTCGGCACGCCTCCTGGCCAACAAACTGTCGGAGGCGTGGAAGCAGCCCGTCGTCGTCGAAAACAAGTCGGGCGGCGGCGGTGTGGTCGGCAATGATTACGTCGCCAAGGCGCAGCCCGACGGCTACACCGTGCTGGTCGCCATCACCCAGATCATCCAGGCGCCGAGCCTGGTTGGGAAATTGCCCTACGACGTCTTCAAGGATCTCGCGCCGGTGACCCAGGTCGGGCTGTCGACGATCGTGCTGACGGTCCCCGAGGCGCAGCCGATCAAGTCGGTCAAGGAACTGATCGATCACGCCAAGGCGAACCCCGGCAAGGTGCCGTACGGCTCGTTCGGCAACGCGACGACGTCGCATCTCTACGGCGAACTCTTGAAGAAGAACGCGGGCATCGACATGACCCATGTTCCCTATCGTGGCGCGGCGCCGCTGGTGAACGATCTGCTCAACAACACGGTGACCGCAGGCTTCGTCGATCTGACCACGGCCGGCCCGCAAATCCAGGCAGGCAAGGTCCGGGCGCTGGCGGTCGGCGGCGAAAAGCGCAGGACCCAGTTGCCGAACGTGCCGACGCTGGCCGAACTCGGCTTCCCCGGCTTTGAGGCCGAAGGTTGGGTCGGTGTCTTCGTGCCCGCTGCAACGCCCAAGGACATCGTCACGAAACTGTCCGCGGAACTGGCCCGCATCATCGCATCCCCTGAGGGCACCGCGGGGCTCGAGACGGTCAGCCTGATGCCCGTCGGCGGCACGGCGGAAACCTTCGAAGCCACCCTGCGCCGTGACTACGCACGCTGGGCGGATGTGGTGAAAGCCACCGGCGTCAAGGGCGAGTAATCATTGTCGCCCCGGCGAAGGCCGGGGCGACGGGTGAATGACGCCGTTGCCGTCACTTCAAATGTTTTGCAAAGAAATCGAGGCTGCGCGGCCAGGCGATGTCGGCGCTGGCTTTGTCGTAGCTGGCCCGCTCGTCGCAGTGAAAGCCGTGCTGCGCGCCGGGATAGACAAAGACTTCGACGTCGGGCCGCTTGGTCTTGATGGTCTCGACGTCGGTCAGCGGAATGCCGGCGTCCTTTTCGCCGAAATGCAGTTGCGTCGGCACTTTCGGTTTGTCGTCGGCGAAGCGGACGACGGCGCCGCCGTAATAGCCGACCGCGGCCGATAGCCCCGTCAGCTTGGTCGCAGCGGCGAAAGCGATGCTGCCGCCGAGGCAGAAGCCGATGATGCCGACCGGGCCCACGCTCTTGACCGTATCGATCGCGGCCTGGGTGTCGAGCAACATCGCCGGCCAATCCGGATTGGCGATGAATTTGCGCGCGTTCGCGACCTCATCCGGCGAATAGCCGCATTGGAAGTTCGGGCTGATACGGTCGAAGATCGACGGCGCGATCGCGACATAGCCGGCGCCTGCAAGGCGATCGCACACCGAACGAATATGGTGATTGACGCCAAAGATCTCCTGGATCACCACGATGGCCGCCTTGGGCGCGCCCGCGGGATCGGCGCGATAGCCGCCGAGTTTGAAACCGTCCGAAGCCGTCAGTGTAATATCCTGTCCCACGGGTCATCCTTTTTGTTGCAGGTTTGCTTTTTGTTGAAGATTTGCTTTTCGTTGAAGGGTTGCACGAAGCCAGTTGCAGCGAAGGCGGCTGCTATTGCCACATCCAGTTGTGACCCCAGTCGCCCTTCCAGCCCGCCAGCCGGCCTTTGCGGAATTGCAGATAGAGCCGGTGCTTGCTGGGAAACAACCCGCTGCCGCCGAGATCGCGGAAGGTGAGGAACACCTCATCGCCCGGCCGTCCCTTGACGTAATTGAGCGGAGTTCCAAGCGCGCGTTCGGCTTCCATCGCATCCATGCCGAACACCAGCGGCGTGGTGTTCGACAGGGTTTCGGTGAACGGCGGCGGGTAGGGGCCGCCGAACGGCGGCAGATGTTGTGCAAGCGCGGGCGCCGAAGCGCCTGACACCATCAGAAAAGCCGCGGCGGCAATCGCCTTCATGTCGCGGCCCTCGTGCTTGCCTTTGCATCGAGACCGCTGAGGAACGGCAGCACCGCTTCGATAAAAGCCTGCGGCTGATCGATGTTGACGGCGTGGCCGGCGGCCGGAACCACCACCTTCTTCGCGCCGGGAATTTTTGCCGCCATGTAATCGGATGCGGCCAGGAACGGCGTGTCGTCGGCGCCGACCACGACCAGCGACGGCACCTTGATGTCGGGCAGCGATTCGATCACGCGCGCGTCGCGCTGGATCAGCATGCCGCGCGCGGCCCGCGCCAGTCCCGAGGCATCGCGATGGCTGACGCCCGAGCGTTCGCGGCTGGCGGTTTTCAGAACGTCCAGGCCCTCGCGATCGAAGCGGTTGCCGGTTTCATGGGCGCGCTTGTTCCAGACCTCGCGCGCATCGTCCTTCTTGAAGCCGGGTCCGGTGTCGATGATCAGCAGCGCCCGCACCCGCTCGGGGTGGCTGCGATAGAACGCCAGCGACATGTAACCGCCGAGCGACAGCCCGCCGACGATGGCCTTGTCCGCGCCGACCTCGTCGAGCAATGCTGCCATGTCGGCCACCGTCAGCGCTTCGCTATAGGCTGCGGGATCATCGGGATAATCCGACTGGCCGTGGCCGCGCATGTCCCACAACACGAGTTTGTGATGCTTCGACAGCGCCTCGATCTGGCCCTGCCACATCCCGGAGGTCGAGGAATAACCGTGGGTCAAGAGCAGCGGTGGGCCGCTGCCATGCACCTCGTAATAGATGTTGACGCCGTCACGGTTGATCTTCGGCATTGCGATTTTCCGGCCAGGATAGTGTGCGATTTCGATCCGGTGGCATCCTAGCGCGATCTTTCGGCGGTTGGGAAATGCGGAAATGGCGGACCGTGCCCACGCCGGCGCATTCCAAATCGAGGGCACGCACAACATCTTGCCGCAGCGCACAACCAGATTTTTCAAAATTTTATTCTCTTCGAACGATTCCAAATTGCATTGCCTCTAATTCGGATCGGTATCATTCTGCGCGCCAACTGACATCGAGCCGGTGGGTGCCAGGAATACCCAACAGTGATTGCCGCCGTAAGCGGCTTCATGCACCGGAAGGGGAAGCGCAAATGCCTAATCTGAATATCAACGGGCGGAATATGTCCGTCGAGGCGGCGGGCGATACGCCGCTGCTATGGGTCATCCGCGAACAATTGCAGATGACCGGCACGAAATTCGGATGCGGCGCCGGCCTGTGTGGCGCCTGCACGATTCACGTCAACGGCGAAGCCGTCAGGTCCTGCCAGACCCCGGTCAGCGAGGCCGTCGGCAAGAAGATCACCACCATCGAAGGCCTCAGCGCCAAGAGCGATCACCCGCTGCAGAAGGCCTGGATCCTCGAGCAGGTTCCGCAATGCGGTTACTGCCAGTCCGGCCAGATCATGCAGGCGGCTTCGCTGCTTTCCAAGAATTCCAATCCGACCAAGGAAGAAGTGGTTGCGCATATGGACGGCAATCTGTGCCGCTGCATGACCTATTCCCGCATCCAGAAGGCGATCCTGCGCGCCGCCGCCGACATGCGCACCGCGTCCAACGCCGGCACCGAGCGGAGGCCCACATGAACACGCACGTGAAAAAGATATCCGGCGAACCCGCCGACCTCAGCCGCCGTTCATTCCTCGTCGGCACCGCCGCCGCAGGCCTCGCGCTCGGCTACTCCGCCGTCCCCGGCCTGCTCGGCGCCGATCAGGCGCTGGCGGCCCCGGCCAAGTTCGATCCCAGCGTCTGGTACTCGATCGGACCGGATGGATCGGTCACCGTGACGTGCGGCAAGGCCGATATGGGCCAGCACATCGCCTCGACCATGGCGCAGATCGTTTCCGAAGAGCTCGGCTCGTCCTGGAAGGACATGCGGGTTCAGCTTGCCTCCAACGATCCGAAGTTCAACGATCCCGTCCTGGGCGCGCAGATCACCGGCGGCAGCTGGTCGACGATGATGAACTTCGACGCCATGAGCCGCGCGGGCGCCGCCGGGCGGATCGCGCTGACGCAGGCGGCGGCCACGATCATGGGCGTTCCCGCCGGCGAACTGGTGGTGCGCGATTCCACCGTGTCGCATCCGAAATCGAAGAAGTCGATGAGCTTCGCCGACATCGTCAAGAGCGGCAAGATCACCAAGACTTTCACGCCCGACGAACTCAAGGCGATCAAGCTCAAGACGCCCGATCAATACACCATGGTCGGCGTTTCGGTTCCGCAGCTCGACATTCCCCCTAAGAGCAACGGCACGGCCAAATACGGCATCGACGTCAACCTGCCGGGCATGGTCTACGGCGCTGTGGTGACCCCGCCGGTGCGCTTTGGCGCCACGGTGAAATCGGTCGATGATTCCGCGGCCAAGAAAGTGCCGGGCTTCATCAAGGCAGTGACGCTCGACGACAAGACCGGCAGCACGACTGGCTGGGTGGTGGCGGTAGCCAATACCTATGCCAATGCGAAGAAAGCGGCGGGAGCGCTGAAGATCGCCTATGACAATGGTCCGAACGCCAAGCTGTCGAGCGAGTCGCTGCTGGAAGAGGCGAAGCGGCTGCAGAAGCTGGATGATTCCGGGCAGTTCTTCGTCAAAGACGGCGATACCGCGGCGGCCTTCGGCACCGCGGCGAAAGTGCTGGAGGCGGAATACACCACCAGCATCAACATCCATGCGCCGCTCGAGCCGATGAACGCCACCGCGGAGTTCAAGGGCGACATCCTGAATATCTATTCCGGCAACCAGTTCGCGACGCGCTCCGGCGCGATCGCGGCGGGCGCCGCCGGTATAGATCCGAAGTTCGTCGTGATGCATCAGATGTGGCTGGGCGGCGGCTTCGGCCGGCGTCTCGATGCCGACATGATGGTGCCCGCGGTGCAGGCGGCGAAAGCCGTCGGCAAGCCGGTCAAGGTGATCTATTCCCGCGAAAACGACATGACCATGGACTATTCGCGGCCGCTGACCTTCCAGAAGGTCAAGGCGGGCCTCGATGGCGACGGCAAACTGATCGCGCTCAATCACGACGTGGTCAGCGCGTGGCCGACCCAGCGCTGGGGCATCCCCGATTTCCTGTCGCCTTCGGTCGACAAGAAGGGGCCGCTGGATGCGTTCACCGTGAACGGGGCGGATTTCTTCTATTCCGTGCCCAATCACAATGTGCGCGCCATCAAGAACGAGATGGCGCACAACGCCACCCCGTCGGGACAGCTGCGGTCGGTCGCACCGGGCTGGACCTTCTGGGCGGTCGAAAGCATGATCGACGAACTCGCCCACGCCGCCGGCAAGGATCCCGCCGAGTACCGGATCTCCCTGCTCGACGGCAAAGGCAAGAACGATGGTGGCGCGCAGCGTCTGCGCAGCACCCTGCTCGCGGCGATGGGCATGGCCGGCTACGGCACCGTCAAACTCCCCAAGGGAGAAGGCATGGGCGTGGCCTGCGTGTCGTCGCAGGAGCGGGCGACCGCGAGCTGGACCGCCTGCGTGGCCCATGTCGCGGTTTCGCCGAGCGGCGAGGTCAAGGTCAAGAAGCTGACCGTGGCCACCGACGTCGGCATGCAGGTGCATCCCGACAACATCCGCGCCCAGGTCGAGGGTGCGGCGCTGTGGGGCCTTTCGCTCGCGATGTATGAAAAGGCGACGCTGAAGGACGGCGGTATCGAGCAGACCAACTTCGATACCTACACCCCGCTCCGCATGAGCCAGATGCCGGAAGTCGCCGTCAACGTCATCGCCAACGGCGAAAAGCCGACCGGCGTCGGCGAGCCGGCGGTGACCGTGATCGCGCCCGCGCTGGGCAACGCCATCTTCAACGCCTGCGGCGCCCGCGTCCGCGCGTTGCCGATCACGGCGGAGGCGGTAAAGGCGAGCATGAAGGCGTAGGACTGCCTCAGGTTACGCAACAACAACGATCCGCCGGAGATTTCTCCGGCGGATTTTTTTGCGTTGTTGGCGCGAAGCTCCCACAACCGTCATTGCGAGCGCAGCGAAGCAATCCATAGCAGCCAAAAAAACAAGTGTGGATTGCTTCGCTCGCAATGACGGCGGAAGCTCCGTTGGCGGGTTCTCTTTAATCCGCCGCACGATTACGAGATGGCGTGTTAAAGAGAGCCCGCCCTACGCGAGCTATGGGTGGTAGCGGAGAGAAAAATGCAGCAAGCGATCAGCGCGCTTCTCGTACTTGGACCGCTTCCGAGCTCTGCGGCTGCTACCGTTCCAACGATGCAAGCATTTGAGGAGCAGATGTCGAAGGTTCAAACGCCTGTCACGGATGAAGAGGCTTGCGCGTTAGTGAAACTCTTCGGTCCAGACGGTTGCTTCGGACTTGCGTGGACCCTGTTGCATCTGATCGAGACAGCGCCCGGTTGGCCGGTTGAACGTGCATTGATTGGCTTCGAAGGCGAATGGATAGATCGCCTTCGCGAGCGAGCCGAGGGCCGGAGGGCGGATTCCCTTCAATCCGCCATCTCGTATGGGCCGGCGGGTTAAAGAGAACCCGCCCTACGCGACCTGCGCCAGCAATATCTCCGTCAGGGCCTCGGGCTGCAGCCGTGCTACATTGTGCCCGCAATCGAGGGCAAAGGTCGACCACTCCGGCTCGCCGCTCAGGCGTTGATAGAGGTCAAGGAACGGACTTCCCTCCCACCCATGCGCACCGATGTAGGTCTTGCGCGGCACCTCACGCCAGCGTCCGCTGAGATTGATCGATTGGAGAAACGTCGCCATCGGCTGCGGCCGGCATCGCGGGTCAAGCGTGGGAGGGGGCGCGCAGTTTAGTCCGTCAGCGTTGGCGCCCGCGACGAAGAGATCCCGAAAACGCGGCGTCGTCAGCGACCAGACCGAGTCGCCGGAATCAGGCACGTAGGCGTCGACATAGACCAGCGCCCGGATTTGCGATGGCGCAGCGTCAGCTGCGCCGCTCACGACCATCCCGCCGTAGGATTGTCCAACCAGGACCACGTCGCCCTGATGCAACTTCACGGCGCTGACGATCTCACCAATATGAGTTTCAAGATTGGCCATCGGGGCGGGCTCATCGCCGAGCCCTGAAAGCGTGATCGGCAAGGCCGTGTGTCCGTGCGCGGTCAGTATCTCTGCCACCTGTTGGTAGACCCAGCCGCCCTGCCAGCCGCCGGGGATCAGGATTAGGTGGCCATATCATTCATCCCTGACGTTGACACCTGCGGAGATTCGACATCTCCTTGGCCGAAATCAAGACCACGTGCCGGCTGACTGTGCTGAATTGAAGCTCGTAGAGCGACGTCCCTTTAATCCGCCATCTCGTATCGATCGGCGGGTCAAAGAGAACCCGCCCTACGCGCATGTCATGAAGCTGTCGTCTCAAATTGAGATCAAGCGCCCCTGATCCGAGGGAGGCTATCATGAACCGGACCCCGCAGTTTTCCAGGCGCGGCGTGCTGGGTGGCACGGCGGCGGCCATCGTCACGGCCAGCAGCGCCAGCGCGCAAAATGGCGCATCGTCACTTCCGTCGTTCACGCGGACTGGCGACAGCATCTCGCAGGACCGGCCGTTCTGGGAGCAAGTCGCGTCGCTCTATGACGTCGATCGCGGCATGGTCAATCTGGAGAACGGCTATTGGGGCATCATGGCCAGGCCGGTTCTTGCCGAATTCGTTCGCCAGACGGAGAGGGTCAATCAACAGAATACCGCCTATGCCCGCACGAAATTTGGCGCGGATTCCGACGCGGTCGTCAGCGCGCTCGCACGTACGGCCGGTGTCGACAAGGATGAGATCGCCATCACCCGGGGGGCGACCGAGGCGCTGCAGAATCTCATTGTCAACTATAACCGCCTTCAGCCCGGCGATTCCGTTCTCTACGCCGATCTCGACTATGACTCGATGCAATTCGCAATGGAGTGGCTGAAAGACCGGCGCGGTGTCGGCGTTTTCAAGATCGCGCTGCCGGAACCCGCCAGCAGGCAGGCCATTCTCGATGCCTACGCCAAAGCCATCCGCGAAACGCCGAAGCTGAAGCTGATCCTGCTTACCCATCTCAGCCATCGCACCGGATTGATCATCCCGGTCAAGGAAATCGCCGCGATGGCGCGGGAGAAGAACATCGACGTCATTCTCGATGCCGCGCATTCATGGGGTCAGGTCGATTTTCAAATCGCCGATCTCGGCGTCGATTTCATCGGCTTCAACCTGCACAAATGGATCGGGGCGCCGGTCGGCATTGGCTTCCTCTATATCCGGAAAGGCCGCCTGGATGCGATCGACCGGCACTATGGCGACGGCAGTTTCGATCCGAACGACATCCGCACGCGCGTTCATACCGGTACCGCGAACTTTGCGACCATCCTGACGCTTCCGCTGGCGTTGAAGTTACACGAGGCCATCGGCACGGCGGCCAAGGCCGCACGTCTGCGCTATCTGCGCGACCGCTGGGTCGCAAAGGCGCGCGCGTTGCCGAACATCGAGGTGCTGACGCCGGACGAGCCGGGGTTGGCTGCAGGGATCACGTCATTTCGGGTCAGGAACAAGGGATCGCGCGAGGACAACAATGCGCTGGTTGTCGCCTTGCGCGACAGGCACAAGGTTCTCACCGTGCGCCGCGATGGCGTAGCCAGGGGGCAGTGCATCCGTGTCAGCCCCGCGCTCTATACGACCGAGGAAGAACTCGATCGCTTCGTCGCCGCTCTCGCGGTTGAGACGAGTATGGGTTGAAGCTCCGTTTCCCTTTCACAGCGGGGCTTGCAGGGGCATAGGGCGGGTTCTCTCTAACCCGCCATCTCGTATGGATCGACGAGTTAAAGAGAACCCGCCCTGCGAGCTTGCTCGAAATTCATTGCCCGTACAATTTGCTAAGTACGGTTAGCACAAGCAAAGTTAGTGGAAGCGCCACGATCATGGTGAGCAATCGTTGCTGAACAAACACTCTGGTCTGTTCATCCTTGGGAAACATCTCCCAAGTCATGTGCTCCCAAAAGCCAACTCGTTTTGACGGCTTAAGGCCGCGCATCCAAAGAGAGCATTGTGTGATCACTACGGCAATCGCCAAAGAGAGCAGCATAATCCAGGCCGTCCGTGTCATTTCGCAAGTCTCTCTTCAAGCAGCTTGCCAAGCTTTGACACCGCTAGTTCGAAGCATCTATTGCTTGTACAATTCGGCAAACGCATAGAGCGCAAGCACCGTCACTGGGAGCACTATGATCGCCGTGAGCAAACGTTGCTTGTAGTATTCCTTCGTCTGCTCATCCCTAGGAGGCATCTCCCATAACAGGTGCTCCCACAGGCTAATTCTTTTAGACGGTCTAATGTTGCGTATCCAAAGGGACGCTTGCGTGATCGCTGTTGCAATCAACAAAGAAAGCACCAAAAGCCACGGCACCTTCGCCATATGGAAAGTCCTCTTCTGAGTAGGTTGCCAAGCTGCCAAGGTACCCGGCGGTTTCCCTTTAATCCGCCATCTCGCATGGATCGGCGGGTCAAAGAGAACCCGCCCGACACCGCTACTAATCCTCAAGAACGATCTCGTCACCCGGGCGAACCAGTCCCTCCACCAGCACAGCGGCGTAGACGCCCGCTCTGTTGTCATGGTTCTTGGCGACATACTGCAAGATATCGGGGTTCTCTTCGAGCGACTCCGGATCAAGGTTGATCATGCGACAACGGATGTCGCGTTCCAGGATGTGGACCGTCAGTTTCGGACCGATCCGCAGCCTGCGGCCGACGAATGCGTCTTCGGCGAAGCTTTCACCGGAGTTGAGATCGACATAGAGGTTTTCGCGAAAGCGGCGCTTGTCGAGCGTCACGCCCACCGCGCGGCCGATGCCGTCGATTGTCCGGGTCGCAAGCAGCGACAGCGGGCGGCAGTCCGTGATGGCGCGGTCTGACCGTCGCATGGTCAGCGCGCCCGGCGAGGACTCGTCGGTCAGCGCGCCGAGCAACCTGTCATCATCGATCCCGAGAATTTCTCCCGACGGCGTCTCGACATCGACAGCCAGATCCTCAAAGCCCGGAAAAAGCGGGGTGATGCCAGGCCCGCGCGCCTCGGCCTCGGCAAGGTTGCTCGGCAGCACGGAACGCGCCGGCTCCCGGAAAAACGGACGATAGCGCAGCATGTCCGGGCGAGCCCGTGCCGTCAGATACGGAAATGCGGTGGGCGCGGCCGAGTTATGGACCGCGTAAAGGCGGTCGCCCAAAACTCCGGAGAAACTGACATACGCTTCCGGCAGCATTTCGCCGCGCATGCTCTTCACAGGATAGCGCCAAACACTTTCGACCCGACCAACAACATTCATTCAAATCGACCACGGCTGATTACATTACTTTTCACCGTAGTTTCCTTTCAGATGAATTGCAAAAGCCTGACTGAGTCGCCCCGCGCGCAAGCGGAATGTTGCGCCGCGCGTGCGACAAAACAACCCGACGGGCAAATCAATTCCGATTTGCAGAAATCATGTCAAGTCCTAAATTTCCGAAAATCAAAAATATTTCTCTTCCCTTCGACCCCAAATCACCTGCACATTCTCACCCATCCCGTCCCACTCAGAGGGGCGTTGGCCATCGTCACAACGAGGGGCGGGTCGCGGTGGACGCTGAGGTTGCGATTGACGGTCGCGGCTGAGGCGTACGGCGAAAGCGTGTGGTCCTGGCGCCCGTAACGGCGTCAAGCCTTAAGGGAGCTAACGCTTCCGAGGGGCGACGGTGGCAATAGAGGCCGTCTCACCGGGGAGAGCGCGTCATAAGCCGTAAAGCCATTGCGCAGGGAATGTCGGATGCTCTCCGCTGCCCTGTATGCTCGTGTGCACCATCTTGTTGCACAATCGCACACGAGACCGCGGGTGCAGCGCGCATCCGGCATTCCCTGCGCCCTCTGATTTTCCGAGGGCGAAGATTACTTGCAAACCTCGGGCGCAATGTGCCGCGGGAATGCGAAAGTGTGTCGTCGTCCCGGCGAAGGCCGGGACCCATACGCCGCGGCACCCGTGGTTGAAAAAGGAGATAACGACCTGCGCGCAAGAACAATTATCGCCGCGGGTTATGGGTCCCGGCCTTCGCCGGGACGACAATGAATCCCTAAAATTCTATCGATCCCGATCAATCAACATTCACGATACGTCTTAAGCCACAAGGAACTCCTTATCCGGTAGCTTGGCGGACGGTCATCACCGCAAGGCCCTGGGGTCCTATGACAGCATTAACCAACAAGACTCCGTCCAAGCGCCGGCTGCTGCTGGCGTCGGATCGGAGCGATCAAAGCAGCGAACTGGCCGGCATTCTGCAGTCGGTCGGCCAAGTGGACATGATCGCCACGACGGATATTCCCGACGCGCCGGCGCGCGATCTCTCCGGCATCGTGGTCGACATCAATTTGCGCTCGGCTGAGAGCGTGCAGATGGTGCGCAACAAGCTGCGCACCGAAGCCTATCGCGAAATGCCGCGGCTGTTCGTGCTGGCGGACGCGCTGCATCACGGGTCGATGCAGGCCTGGGCGCTCGGCGCCACCGACACCATCGCGCGCCCGTTCGACGCGCAGGGCATCCTGCAGCGCATACGGGCCGCGTTCCCCGACGACAGTTCGTACAACGAGACCGATCGCGGCAAGGCGCTGAACCGGGGCGTCGAAGCCGCGCACGGCGTCATGGTCAGGATTTTCAACGGCATGCGGGCCGGCGAGCCGCTGAAATTCAGCGACATCGTGCAGGCCGAAAACAAGATTCTGAAAGCCATCAAGCACACCTCGCTGCGTGAATGGCTGACGACCGTCGGCTGCCACCACACCGACAGCTATCGGCATTGCCTGTTCGTGACCGGCTTTGCGGTCGCCTTCGCGCAGCATCTCGGCATGCGCGAGGACGACCAGCGCCGTCTCGCCCGCGCCGCGCTGTTGCACGACGTCGGCAAGGCGTTCATCCCGGTCGCGATCCTCGACAAGCCGGATCCGCTGCCGCCGGAGGAAATGGAAGAGATGCGCCAGCACCCGCGGCGCGGCTATGACGCGCTGGCGGCGCAAGGTGGTTTTCCGCCGGAAATGCTCGACGTGGTGCTGCACCACCATGAATTCCTCGACGGCACCGGCTATCCCGACGGCCTCTCCGGCAAGGAGATCAGCGACATCGTGCGCCTGACGACGATCGTGGACATCTACGCCGCGCTCGTCGAGAAGCGCGCCTACCGGCTGCAGTTCACCCACGTCAAGGCGTTCGGGGTGATGGAAGAGATGGGCGACAAGCTCGATCAGCACCTGCTGCAGGCCTTCCGCCCGATCGCGTTCGGGTATGGGTGAGAGCCCGTCATTTCGGGGCGATGCGCAGCATCGAACTACGGTGCGCAATTGCGCACCTGAGAATCTCGAGATTCCCCGGTGCGCAATTGCGCACCTGAGGTCTGGTCCTTCGGACCATCCCGGAATGACGTGCTAAGGCGCACGTCACTCCAGCAACTTCCGCAATTCCGCCTTCGCCACCTTCTCCAGCGTCGAGCGCGGCATCTCGTCGACGAAGATGATCTCGCGCGGCACCTTGAAATCGGCCAGCGCATTGCGACAGGCCGCCATCACGGCATCATGCAGATCGGCCGGCGCGGCCGCGACGCCCGCCAGCGGAATGATGAACACGACCGGCACCTCGTCCAGCATCGGATGATTCTTCGCCACCACCGCGGCCTCGCGCACCCCGGGCACCAGCGCGACCACCTGCTCGATCTCGGAGGCCGCGACGTTCTCGCCGCCGACCTTCAGCATGTCCTTGGCGCGGTCGCCGAACTTGATGAAGCCGTTGTCCAGCAGCGT
Organism: Bradyrhizobium sp. AUGA SZCCT0182; assembly: GCF_018130185.1. Taxonomy (NCBI): domain Bacteria; kingdom Pseudomonadati; phylum Pseudomonadota; class Alphaproteobacteria; order Hyphomicrobiales; family Nitrobacteraceae; genus Bradyrhizobium; species Bradyrhizobium sp. AUGA SZCCT0182. The sequence goes on from NZ_JAFCLY010000038.1 coordinate 54,698, forward strand.
GACGCGGTCGCCGGTGATGAAATAGCCGTGCTCGTCGAAGCTCTCGCGCGTCGCCTTGTCGTTGTGCAGATATTCGGCAAACAGCGACAGGCCGGGAATGCCCTTGATCAGGAGATTGCCGGTGTCGCCGACTTCGGCCGGCCGGCCGTCGTCGCCGGTGATGCGGATCTCATATTCCGGCGCGGCGCGGCCGATCGACATCGGTGTGTTGGGCTGATCGACCTCGCCGACGATGCCGTGGGTGATGGTCTCGGTCATGCCCCACCAGCCGATGGTCTTGACGCCGAAGGCGGCGAAAGGCGGCGGATCGTTCACCGCCGTGCCCCAGAGCCGGAATTTGTGATGCTTCGGAATCTCGTGCTCCAGCAGCGCCTTCAAGCAGAACGGGATCGTCGAGGTCCAGGTGCAGCCATGTTCCAGCGCGACGTTCCAGAACCGGCTCGCGGAAAACCGCGGCTGGATCACGCAGGACGCGCCGACCCACAGCGTTGCGAGCATCGAATAGGCCAGCGCGTTGGTATGGAACAGCGGCAGATAGGTCTGGTGCACGTCGCCCTGATGCAAGTCCTCATGGGCGGCGTTGATCTTGCCGCCCCACAGCGCGTTGGCATGCGTCCACAGCACCGCCTTCGGGCGCGACGTGGTGCCGGAGGTATATTGCACGCTGCAGGGCGCAAACGGGTCGGTGGCGCGGCGCGGCCGGTCCGTGCTGTCGGCGAACAACGATTCGAAACTATCGCCGCGCGGCGCGCCTTTGCCTTGCGCGGGCACGGCGCCGGCGTCATGCGAGATCACGGCGATCCAGCGCAGGTCGCGGCAATGGGCCGAAATCAATTCGGCATAGGCCGGCTGGGTGATCGCGGCGACCGCGCCGCAATGGCCGGCGAAATATTCCATTTCGGCGGCGGCCGAGCGGGTGTTGGTGGTGACGGCGATAGCGCCGAGCTCGACGCAGGCGAACCACGCCAGCATCGCCTCGATGCAATTGTCGAGATGAACAAGCACATATTCGCCGGGCTTGATGCCGCGTTTGACGAGGCCCGCCGCGAGCGCGCCGACGCGTTCGTGAAATTCGCCGTAGGACCAGCTCCGCGCCGTGGCCTCGAACGGCGCCCAGATCAGGAACGGATGGTTGCGGCGGCTCTCGGCCCGCATCCGCAGCAGCCATGGCACGTCGAGGCCGGCGAATGGTCCGACGACGCCCGGCACGGCCTGTGAAATAGACATATGTCCTCCCGGTGCAGCTTCGACCGCTGCCTTGGTTATTGCTTGGGAGCAGTTCTGCCATTGGATGGCGGGATGATCAAATCGTAGAAGCTCGTCATGCCCGGGCTTGTCCCGGGCATCCACGTCTTCACGGTATGGCGGCGAGAAAAGACGTGGATGGCCGGGTCAAGCCCGGCCATGACGGAAAAGCAAAACGCCTTACGTCACATCCCCCTCATACGACGAAATCTCAATCAAACTCCCGTCCGGATCCCTGCAATAGACCGAGCGCAGCGTGCCGCGCGCGCCCTGCTTGGCGACCGGGCCTTCCTCGATCGCGACGCCGTTGGCCTTAAGGTGCGCGACCACCTGGTCCGGCGTGCTCGCGGTCAGGAAGCACAGATCGTCGCTGCCGGCGGTCTCATGATCGGCCGTGAACCATTCGACCTTGTCGGCATCGCGCGGCCGCACGTTGATCTTCTGGTTCCCGAACACCAGCGACGTCCGCGGCGTTTTGCCCGGACCCGGATCGAACACCTTGATCTCCATGCCGAGGATGTTCCGGTACCACTCGGCGGAACGCGCCACGTCGGAGACATTGATCACGAGATGATCGAGCGCATTCACCTTGACGGACATGCCTAATCCTTTGGTCGCGCCTGTGGGCGTTGCGTCGCACTGGTCGCATGGATGTTTGTTTGTTACAACGCGGCCCTTGTTCAGTTCAATAGAAACGGCCCGGGTGAACCCGGGCCCCAGGGAGAATAACTCATGATTTCACGCCGTACCGCGATCTGCCTGACGGCCATCGGCCTTTCGATGGCCGCTTCGATCGGCACTGCCTTGGCGGCGGATTATCCGACGCGGCCGGTCAAGTGGGTGGTCGGATATCCGCCCGGCGGCGCCACCGACATCATTGCGCGCCTGCTCGGCCAGCGGCTGTCGGAGCGGCTTGGCCAGCAATTCGTGATCGAAAACAAGCCCGGCGCCGGCAACAACATCGCCACCGAATCGGTGATCAACGCCGAACCGGACGGCTACACGCTTCTGCTGGTCAATCCGGCGAACTACATCAACGCCTCGCTGTACGCCAACCTGAAATTCAACGTCGTTCGCGACATCGCGCCGGTCGCGGCGTTCAATCGCGTGCCGAACGTGATGACGGTCAACAATAACGTTCCGGCGAAGACGGTTGCCGAGTTCATCGCCTATGTGAAGGCCAACCCCGGCAAGGTGAACCTGGCGTCATCGGGCAACGGCACCTCGGTGCATCTGTCCGGTGAAATGTTCATGATGATGGCGGGCACCAAGATGCAGCACGTGCCCTACCGCGGTGCCGCGCCCGCGATCACCGATCTGCTCGGCGGCCAGGTCCAGGTGATTTTCGACAACATGCCCTCGATCCTGCAGCACATCCGTGCCGGTTCGCTGCGCGCGCTGGCGGTGACCTCGACGGTACGGTCCGAGCTTCTGCCCGACGTGCCGGTCCTCGCCGACACCATTCCGGGCTACGAGGCGAGCGCGCTGTTCGGCATGGGGGCTCCGAAGAACACGCCCAAGGAGATCATCGAGAAGCTGAACAAGGAAGTGAACGCGGTGCTGGCGGAGCCTGCGATCAAGGCGAAGCTGGTCGATCTCGGTGGTGAGCCGCTGATCGGGCCGCCCGAAGCGTTCGGCAAGATGATCGTGGAAGAAACCGAGAAGTGGAAGAAAGTGATCGACAGCGCCAATATCGAGAAGGTGCAGTAAAGCACCTCTCGGGAACCTTCTCCGGGTCGCGAGGTTTTGAACCTGAGGCGACCCGGCGATGCGGTATATTTACCGTGGAGGAGGATTCGATCATGCGCAACGCGAAGCTGGCCATGTTGGTTTTGCTGGCGGCTGGAACGGCCACGGTGGCTGGCCCGACGCCGGCCGCCGCTTACGATTACCCCTATTGTGTTCAGGGCCGGGGCGTCGGCATTCCCGGCGACTGTTCTTACCAGACCTATCAGCAGTGCATGGCCTCGGCCTCCGGCCGCGGCGTTTATTGCAACGTCAATCCGCGCGCGGCGTTGAACCAGCAGCCGCGGCGCGGCCGGGTCTATCGGGATTACTGATCAGGAAAATCAGCAGCAGGCGCTTGACGCCTGATCTTTTGCGCATATACTAAACCACATGGTTAAGTATCAAGAAGATGTCCTGGACCGTACCTTCGCAGCCCTCGCCGATCCGACGAGGCGCGCGCTGGTGGCGCGGCTCGGCGACCGCGAAAGCCTTTCCGTGAGCGAACTGGCGCAGCCCTTTGCGATGTCGCTGCCCGCGGTCATGAAGCATCTCGACGTGTTGTCGGATGCCGGCCTGATCGCGCGCGAGAAAACCGGCCGCACCGTGGCGTGCCGATTGACCGCCAAGCCTATGGAGCAGGCGATGGACTGGTTGAACCGCTACCAGCGCTTCTGGTCCGACAATCTCGACCGACTTGCAGCTTTTGTGGAGGAAGACCCATGGCCACCCAGTCAAGCATCCAGCCAGATTCTCGCCGCGACACCGGTCTCGCAACCAGCCCAAGCCTCACCCTCAAGCGTCGTATCAATGCGGCGCCGGCGAAAATCTACGCCGCGTGGACCGACCCGGAAAAACTAGCGGCGTGGTTCGGGCCCTCAAAGGTCAGGGAAGGTTCGTTGCAGGCGGAGACCGATCTGCGCGTCGGCGGCCGCTACCGCATCAGCTTCCATGCCACCGACGGCGAGTATTTTCAGGCCGGCGGCGTTTATCGCGAAATCGTGCCGAACGAGCTGCTGGTGATGAGCTGGGCCTGGCATTCGACACCGGAACGCGAATCGCAGCTCACCATCACGTTGAAGCCGGACGGCGCCGGCACGCTGCTGACGCTGCATCACGAGCAGTTCTTCAACGAGGCCGCGCGCGACGGCCATGAGAAGGGCTGGACCGAATTGCTCGGCAAGCTCGAACAATTTGTCAGCTGAACGATCAACACAGGAGCCGCCTATGCAGCCGCATATCGTCGTCTCGCGCGAAGCGTGGATCGCCGCGCGCAAAACCCATCTTGCGCATGAGAAGGAGCTGACGCAGGCGCGCGAGCGCCTGAGCGAGGAACGTCGCGCGCTGCCCTGGGTCAAGGTCGACAAGGACTATGCGTTCGACGGGCCCGGCGGCAAGGTAAAGCTGGCCGACCTGTTCAAGGGGCGCCGCCAGCTCGTGGTGCAGCATTTCATGTTCGCGCCGGAGTGGAACGAAGGTTGCAAGCACTGCTCGTTCTGGGCTGATGGATTTGAGCGCATGATCCCGCATCTTGCCGCGCGCGACACCACGCTGGTCGCGATCTCGCGTGCGCCGGTCGAAAAGCTTGCCGCTTTCAGGGCGCGGATGGGCTGGACCTTCGATTGGCTGTCGTCTGGCAACGGCGACTTCAATTATGACTACGCCGTGTCGTTCACGCCGGATGCGATAAAATCAGGTGACAATATCTATAATTTCGCCACATCCGGTTTTGCGATCGAAGACGCGCCCGGCATCAGCGTGTTCTATCGCGACGAGGCCGGGAACATCTTCCACACCTATTCGTGTTTCGCGCGTGGCCTCGACATGATGAACGCCGCCTATCATTATCTCGACCTGACACCGCTCGGTCGTCACGAGGAGGAACTGCCATATCCGATGGATTGGGTGCGGCTACGTGACCAATACACACCGGCGCCGGTTCAGGCATCCTGCTGCCACTCCTAACAGAAGTCGTCGCTTGCGTTCCTCGCAATGACGCGAACAAACAGAGGGAACAAAACCCATGGCCTATGTCGACGGATTCATCGTCGCAGTTCCAAAGAAGAACATCGCGGCCTATCGCAAGATGTCCACCAAGGCCGGCAAGGTCTGGCGCGAATACGGCGCGCTGGACTACCGCGAATGGGTTGCGGACGACGTCAAGGTCGGCAAGCTCACGTCGTTTCCGCGTAGCGTCAAGCAGAAGCCGGGCGAGACCGTGGTGTTCGCCTGGATCACCTACAAGTCACGCGCGCAGCGCGACAAGATCAATGCCAAGGTGATGGCGGATCCCAGGCTCAAGTCATCGATGGGCGATATGAAGTCGATGCCGTTCGACCCCAAGCGGATGATCTATGGCGGCTTCGAGAGCCTGGTGAAGGTCTGAAGCCGCCGCCAGGTGTCACACGCCAATAAGCTGTTGAGGTAACCGCGCAATCGCGGCTTCGCGCATCCCGCTTGCATCTACTTTGTAATCCGGTATACTTTGCGATACAAAGTAAGGGTGGGCGATGCGCGACCTCGACAAGGCGTTGGCTGATATCCTGGCGATCCGCAGCCAGATTGCGGCCGGCACCGCGTTTCGCGGCTATGGTCCGGCAACGGTTGCCGCCACCAGCGGCATCGCTCTGCTTACCGCGATCCTGCAATTCCTCTGGCTCAACGATCCGACCGGGCAGCCGGTTATTTTCTTTGCCGGTTGGGCGGCCGCCGCGCTGTTTTCCGGCGCGCTGATCTGGATCGAGATGCTGGCGCGCTCGCGCCGGCACCATTCGGGCCTCGCCGACGCCATGATCCAACAGGCGTTCGAGCAATTTCTCCCGCCCGGCGTCGCCGGCCTGCTGCTGGGGATCATGCTGTGGAAGTTCGCGCCCGAAACGCTGTGGATGCTGCCGGGGCTGTGTCAGGTGCTGGTCAGCCTTGGCGTGTTCGCCTCGGTGCGCACATTGCCGCGCAGCATCGCATTCGGTGGTGCCTGGTATTTCCTGTCGGGCTTTACGGTCCTGCTGCTCGCCAGCCAAAACCATCTGCTGTCGCCCTGGATGATGGGCGTGCCATTCGCGGTCGGGCAGCTCCTGATGGCCGCACTGTTGCATTTTGCGTCCGGAGAGAATGATGCCGAAGACTGAACCCAACAACGCGCCGTTTTCTTATGACGGGCTCGATCGCGTGATCCACGAGAAGGCGCGGCTCGGGCTCCTGACCTCGCTGATGGCTCATCCCAAGGGATTGGCCTTCGCCGACCTCAAGCAACTCTGCGGCCTCACCGACGGCAATCTCAGCCGGCATCTGCAGGTTCTGCAGGAGGCGGGCCTGGTCGAGGTCACCAAGGGTTACGAAGGCAACCGTCCCCACACCACCTGCCGCCTGACCAAGAGCGGCCGCCGCCGTTTCCTCGATTATCTCGCCGTGCTGGAGCGTCTGGTGCGCGACGCCGCCAAGGCCGCCGGCAAGGAAGACACCGCCATCGCCCGGCTCGGCATCCTGCCTGTCTGACCGCCATCCCCTTTTTTTAATCGGAGACTTTGTGATGCAAAGTAATCTCTCGCCCAAACTTGGAGACACGCCCGACGCGCGGCTGCATGTCGGCATCATCATGGATGGCAATGGCCGATGGGCGACGCGGCGCGGGATGTCGCGGTTGCGCGGCCACGAGGCCGGCGTCGAAGCGATCCGGCGCGTGGTCGAGGCCGCGCCAGGGCAGGGCGTCGGTGCGCTGACGCTGTATGCTTTCTCCAGCGATAATTGGCGTCGGCCGAAGACCGAAGTCTCTGCGCTAATGGCGCTCTTGCGATTCTATCTCGCCAACGAGGTCGAGGCGCTGGTCCGCAACGGCGTTCGTCTCACCGTGATCGGACGCCGCGATCGCATTCCCGAAGGCATCGCCCATGCCATCACCCGCGCGGAAGCGGCTACCGCCGCCGGCGACGCGCTGCACCTGCGCATCGCGATCGATTACTCGGCCCGCGACGCCATCCTCAACGCCGCAACGCGCGCGGCGGGCATTGTCGATCTCACCCGCGAGAGGCTTGCTGAACTCATCACCGGCGAAAAAAACCTTCGCGACGTCGACCTCATCATCCGCACCAGCGGAGAAAAGCGGTTGTCGGACTTTCTGCTCTGGGAAGGCGCCTACGCCGAGCTGCACTTCACCGAACGGATGTGGCCGGAATTCGAGGCGCAGGATCTTGCCGAAGCCCTCGGCGCGTTCCATCGCCGCGAGCGCCGCTTCGGCGGTCTGCAGGCGATCGCACCGGAAGAGGTACCGAGCCTCTAGACTCTTGTCTTGACGCGTTTTCTTCACGCGAACCGGTGTCCACTTCGCTCGAAAACGCTCTAGTACCTCACCAAGCGCCGGCCGGGGGGGCCGGGCTTTTCCACGCATGCGGGGACGAACGATGACGCCAACAAAGCGGAGCGACGTCCATGCGCATTCTTCTGATCAACGTGCCACACCCTTCGATCGGCAGCCGGATCCCCGATGACCATTTGCCGCCGCTCGGCCTGCTGTCGATCGGCGGCCCCCTGATCGACGACGGCCACGAGGTTCGCCTCATTGATGGCGAGTTCGGCCCAATGCCGGTACGATCAATCAAAGCCGAGGCGCTGGCATTCGCGCCGGACGCCGTGCTGTTCGGCCATTCCGGCTCGACCTCGGGCCATCCCGTCATCGCCGAGATCGCGCAGGCAATCGTGCGTGCCATGCCCGATGTTCTGATCGTCTATGGCGGCGTGTTCCCGACCTATCATTGGCGCGAGGTCCTGCGCGAGGAGCCCTATGTCACCGCGATCGTGCGCGGCGAGGGCGAGGAGACCGCACGGCGACTGATGCGCGCGCTCGAATTTGGCCACGAGCTCGGCAATGTCGCGGGCATCGCCTTCCGCGACGGCAACGATGTCAGCGCCACTCAGCCCGCGCCCGTGATCCGCGATCTCGATGCCTACCGGGTCGGCTGGGAACTGATCGATCACGCGCGTTACAGCTACTGGGGCGGCCTGCGCGCCGTGGTGGTGCAGTTTTCGCGAGGCTGTCCGCATCTGTGCAATTATTGCGGCCAGCGCGGCTTCTGGACCCGCTGGCGCCACCGCGATCCCGTCCGATTCGCAGCTGAGCTGGCGCGCCTGCATCGCGAGCACGGCGTCAAGGTGATCAATTTCGCCGACGAGAATCCAACGGTATCGAAGAAGGCCTGGCGCGCCTTTCTCGAGGCGCTGATCGCGGAGAATGTCGATCTGATCCTGGTCGGCTCGACCCGCGCCGACGACATCGTTCGCGACGCCGATATTTTGCACCTCTACAAGAAGGCGGGCTGGCAGCGCTTCCTTCTCGGCATGGAGAACACCGACGAGAAGACGCTCGAACTGATTCGCAAGGGCGCCACCACCACCACCGACCGGGAAGCGATCCGCTTGATGCGCCAGCACGGCATCCTGTCGATGGCGACATGGGTGGTCGGCTTCGAGGAGGAGACCGATCGCGATCATTGGCGCGGGTTGCGGCAGCTGTTGTCGTACGATCCCGACCAGATCCAGATGCTCTATGTCACGCCGCACCGCTGGACGCCGTATTTCCGGCTCGCGGCCGATCGCCGCGTGATCCAGACCGACCGCCGGCGCTGGGATTACAAGCATCAGGTGCTGGCGACGCGCCATATGGCGCCGTGGCGCGTGCTGCTCTGGTTCAAGTTCACCGAAATGGTGCTGCAATGCCGCCCGAAGGCGATCCTGCGCGTCCTGTTTCATCGCGACGCCGGCCTGCGGCACGCGATGCGCTGGTACACGCAGATGGGGCGCCGGGTCTGGCCGCATGAGATTTGGGGATTTCTGCGCGACATCAGGCTGAAGAATGGACCGACGGTGGCGCAATTCTGGGGCACGCCGCAGGACAGCGAGGAGGAATCGATGTCAGCAGCGCGGCCCGAGCGCCGCGTCGGCGTGCGCGAGGCTGCGTGAAAGCCCGCGCATGCCGCTCTGCGGAATTGCAGAGGCGGCCGCTTGTGAAAGCAATGCGTAAGCCCTTATCAAGGCTGCGGATAACTGGCCGCGGCTGCTGGACGGGTGCCTTAGCGAGGAAATACTCTCGCCTCCGATCGCACAGAACAAAAAGAACCGTCGCGGTCCGAGGCGTTGGCGTGAGCATACAGGTTGCTATTCTGAAGGTCCTGGCCAGTCACGGCAGCGGCCGGGCCACGCTTGCTTCGCTCAAGCGAGACGTCGTCATTCTCTCCGCCAGCGGCCCGGACTGGGACGCGCGCATCAAACGCCTGGCCCGACGCGTTCCGGCGATTGACATCTTTGGCGCCGGCTATGTGCTGCGTGACGACGAGGGATGGCAAATCACACAAGCGGGCCGCGATTTTCTCGCGGCGCTCGAAGCCGTGAGTCAGGATAACCAGCCGGCCGAACTGCATTTGCCTGCATCGCAGGCGGCCGATGATGCCGGGCGTCGTCAAGGCGCCCTCATCGTCGTCGGTCACCGTTTCAAGAACCGGATCCGCAGGGATCGCGATCCCGCCCAGCTGCAACGCGATCAGCGCCGGCGTCCGCGCCACGATTCAAACGTGTGACCGCCGCGGCAAGTGCCGGCGCCGTCAGTCCGTGTTCAGCGTCAGCATGGCTGCGATGAACAATCCTCGCGCCATCCTGCGCATCAGGACGCCTTCGCCACGATCTGTATCAGCGATGTGACGATCAGGAAGAAGCCGGCGATACGGCAGGGCATGCCCCAGCGCTCCTGCCAGGCGATCCATTCGAGATGCTTCGGGCCGGCTGGGACCGGGCGCCAGCCGTAATAGGCCGCGAGGATCCCAGCGGCGAAGGTCATGCAGGCATCGATTGATTGGGCAAGTGCCATCGTACTATCTCCGAACGAGCCTCTTGGTCGGAGACCGTCCGCGACAGGTTCAATGAGTTTGCGGGTTGGCTCGGCGGGGGGGCCCGGCAGGTCGGCGACCCGACCCGGGCCTCCCGGGGAAATCCGACCATCGAAGCCGCGCATAGGTAGTTGCCGGCACGCATTCCATCGTCAGGACGGTCTCGCCTGCGCTTCAAGGTGCCGGCTGTAGCGCGACATGGCAAAGCAGAAGGCAAAATAGATCAGGCTGACGAAGATGTAGACTTCGACGCTGAAGGATTGCCAGGCGGGGTCGATGATCGAGGTCTTGGCGGTCGTCAAGAGATCGAAGATGCCGATGATCAGGACCAGGCTGGTGTCCTTGAAGAAGGCGATGAACGTATTCACCAGCGGCGGGATCACGTGGCGGATCGCTTGCGGCAGGATGATCAGGCCGTTTTTCTTCCAGTAGGACAGCCCGAGCGCGTCGGCAGCGTCGTACTGCCCGCGCGGAACGGCCTGCAGGCCGCCGCGAATGACCTCGGCGAGATAGGCGCCGGCGTAGAGCACGAACGCGATCTGGGCCCTGAGCAGCTTGTCGATATTGACGCCGTCGGGCATGAACAGCGGAAACATCACGCTCGCCATGAACAGGAGGCTGATCAAGGGTACGCCGCGGATCAACTCGACATAGAGCACGCAGAGCGACCGGATCGCGGGCAGTTTAGAGCGGCGCCCCAGCGCGACGAGGATCCCGAGCGGGAAACCGAAAGCCAGCCCGAAGGTCGCGAGGATCAACGTCACCGGGAGACCGCCCCAGCGGTCCTGCGAAACGTAAGTCAGATCGAAGATGCCACCCCACATCAGGACGCCGATCAGCGCCAGCGCGCCGATCCACAGCAGCACGAGCTTGCGGCCCCAGAAGCTGGGGCGGGTTGAAAAATAAAACAGCGCGATGAACGTCAGCGTCGCCAGCGCCGGTCGCCACTGCTCATTGAAGGGATAGGTGCCGAACAGGATGAAGCGATATTTTTCCGGGATGACGGCCCAGCAGGCGCCGATGCCGCGGAGCGCCCGGCAGGGGCCGGTCTGGTCGCCCGAGACGATCCAGATCGCGTTCACATAGCCCCATTGCACGAGGCTGATCAGCGCCTTGCCGAGCACCGCGATCAGCAGCAGCGAGATGATGGACGAGGGGATCGACGCAAACAGATTGGCGCGCAGCCATCCGATGAGGCGGCCGGCCAGGGTCCTGCGGTGTTGCGGCCGTCCGAGCGGCAGCGGATTTTCCGGGGCTGATGCTACCGACGTCATGGGATCATCGCTCCACCAGCGCGATGCGCGCATTGTACCAGTTCATGAACAGGCTGATGCCGAGGCTGATGGTGAGGAACACCAGCATGATCAGCGCAATCGCCTCGATCGCCTGCCCGGTCTGGTTCAAGGTCGTGTTCGCGATCGACACGATGTCCTGGTAACCGACCGCGACCGCGAGCGAGGAATTTTTGGTCAGGTTCAGATACTGGCTGGTCATCGGCGGGATGATGACGCGCAGCGCCTGTGGCAGCACGATGTGGCGCAGCATGAAGCTGCGGCGCAGGCCAAGCGCCTTTGCCGCATCCCATTGGCCCACATGGACGGCCTGGATGCCGCTGCGCACGATTTCTGCAATAAAGGCCGAGGTATAGGTGACGAGCGCGATCAGCAGCGCGAAATATTCCGGCGCCAGCGTCAAGCCGCCGACGAAATTGAAGCCGCGGAGTTCAGGGAACGTGACGGTCCAGGATGCAGCGAGTGTCCATGACAGCAGCGCTGGCAGCCCGACCACCAGCAGCAGCGCGTAGGGCCAGAGAGGGCGTGTCCGGCCGTCGGCCATCTGCTGCGCGATCAGCCGTCGCCGCAGGAAATACGATGCGATCAGCCCAAGCGTCGCGGCGCCGATGACCCAGAGGTTTGCCCCCTCGATCGGAACCGACGGCAACACTAGCCCCCGGTTGGAAAGAAAGACACCGTCGACCGGCTTCCAGGCGGTGCGCGCCGCTGGAAGGCCCTGCATCAGGACGTACCAGAACAATAATTGCAGCAGCAGCGGGACGTCGCGCAGCACCTCGACGTAAACCGCCGCCAGCCGCGACAGCAGCCAGTTCGAGGACAGCCGGGCAATGCCGATCAATGTTCCGAGCACCGTCGCCAGCACGATGCCGATCACAGCGACCCGCAGCGTATTGACGATGCCGGCGAGGAAGGCGCGCGCGTAGGCATCCTTCGGGCTGTAGGCGATCCAACTGTCGGCAATCGGCATTCCCGCCTCACGGCCGAGAAAAGCAAATCCGGTCGAGATGCGGCGGACCGAGAGGTTGTGCAGTGCGTTCGACCACAGCCAGCCGACGCCGGCGATCACAATCCCCACCACCAATAGCTGCCACAACAATCCGTTCAGGCGCCGCCTGTCCTGCAGAAAGCGCCACAGCGCGCGGCGCGGCGATCGGGGCGTCGATATCGTCACGGCATAAGAATCCTTATTGCAGCAGCGATCTTCGGCTATGCGCCGGGTACGTTTCATATGTTGCACCAAATCGTAAAACATGCAACATATGTTTCATGGCCCAACCGCAACTGAAACCTTCCCCGCTGAATGAGCTGTGCAGCGCCTTGCCGTCATTGCCGGCGCGGCTGCAGCAGGTCGGACGCTTCGTCGCGGCCAATGATTATGACGCCACGACGCGTTCGATGCGCGATCTGGCCTCCGAGGCGGGCGCCGATCCTGCCGCCTTCACCCGGCTCGCAAAAGCGCTCGGCTATTCCGGATGGGACGGCCTGCGCGCCGCCTTGACCGAGGCGCGGCGGCCGGAATCGCCGTCACCGTTTTCGGGCCGCGCCAAGGGGCGCCGCCCCGGGCCGAACTCTGATGTATCGTTGATCGCCGACAAGCTGGAAGCCGAAGCGGCAGGTCTTGCGCGCATCGATATCGGGTCTATCGCAGGTGCCGCGCGCGCGTTGCACACGGCGCAACGGATCTGGATTGCCGGCTTCCGAAGCTGCCGCAGCGTAGCCGAGCTGCTCAACTATCAGCTTCGTCTGTTCCGGCCGCACGAGGTGCAGCTGGTCGGCGGCTCCGGCCCTGAAGATCTCGATCTCGGCGCTTTCCGCAAAGGCGATGCGGTCGTCGTTGTCGGCTTTGCACCCTATTCCACCGCGAGCGTGCTGTCGGCGCGCGCGGCGCATCAGTCCGGCGCCACGCTGATCGCGATTGCCGACACCATGTCGGCGCCGATGGCGGAGGGGGCCGAGCATCTGTTGCTGTTCGAAGCGGCGGCGTCGCCGGGATTCTTTCCAAGCCTGACCGGAGCGATCGCCATTGCACAGTCGCTTGCCGCGGTCACGTTCGCGCTGGGCGGCGCGGCCGCGAAGCGCCGGCTGGAGGAAACCGAAATCCGCCTCGCCGCGATGTCGCAATATGTTGCCGAGAAGGGTTGAAAGCCATGGCCGGTCAAAAGAGCCGCGTGCTTCATCGTAGTTTGCGTGAGACCCCACCCAAGGCCATTGGCGGCGAAGGCATGTGGCTGATCGCCGAAGACGGACGCCGGATTCTGGATGCGTCCGGCGGTGCTGCGGTCTCCTGCCTTGGTCATCAACATCCGCGCGTGCTCGAGGCGATGTCCCGTCAGGCCTCGAAGCTTGCTTACGCCCATACGGGTTTCTTCTCCTCCGAGCCGGCGGAGGCGCTGGCCGAGCATCTGGTCGGCGAGGAGCCCGGCGGTCTGGCCTATGCGTACTTCGTCAGTGGCGGATCGGAAGCGATCGAAGCCGGCATCAAGCTGGCGCGGCAATATTTCATCGAGCGCGGCGAGCCGCAGCGCCAGCGCTTCATCGCCCGCCGGCAGAGCTATCACGGCAATACGCTGGGCGCGCTTGCGGCGGGCGGGAACGCCTGGCGGCGCCAGCCTTATGCGCCGCTGCTCTCGGATGCCTTCAGCCATGTAACGCCGGCTTTCGCCTATCATGAAAAGCGCGACAATGAATCCGAGCCGAATTTTGTGGCGCGGCTGGTGGCCGAACTGGAGGCCGAATTCCAGCGTCTCGGCCCCGACACGGTGGCCGCGTTCGTTGCCGAACCGGTGGTAGGCGCCACCGCCGGATGCGTGCCGGCGCCGGAGGGATATTTCCGCGCCGTCCGCGACATCTGCAACCGGCACGGCGCGCTGCTCATTCTCGACGAGGTGATGTGCGGCATGGGGCGTACCGGCACGCTGCATGCGTGGGAGCAGGAAGGCATCGCGCCCGACATCCAGGCCGTCGCCAAGGGATTGGGCGGCGGCTATCAGCCGATCGGCGCCATGCTCGCGAGCGGGGCGATCATCGATACCATCCGGCAGGGCTCGGGTGCGTTCCAGCACGGCCATACCTATCTCGCGCATCCGATGGCCTGTGCCGCGGCGCTCGGGGTGCAGCAGCTGATCAGCGAGGAGCGATTGCTCGACAGGGTGAAAGTCATTGGCGCGCATCTCGAGCATCGACTGACCGAGCGCTTCGGCAATCACCGGCATGTCGGCGACATCCGCGGGCGCGGCCTGTTCCAGGCCATCGAGCTGGTGGCCGATCGCGCCAAGCGCACGCCGTTCGATCCCGCGCTCAAGCTCAATCAGCGGATCAAGGCCGCGGCGTTCGAGGGCGGGCTGGCCTGCTACCCGGCAGGCGGGACCATGGACGGCCGCAGCGGCGATCATGTTCTGCTCGCGCCGCCCTACATCGCAGCGACTGAAGATATCGACATGATCGTCGACAGATTGGGCCACGCCGTCGACAGCGCATTGAAGTCTGTTGGTCATTAGGAGGAGCAGAGATGAAGAGAATTGTCATCGCGACAGGTTTGCTCGCTATTTCGTTTACGGCCGCGCCGGCGGCCACGCTGGACACGGTCAAGCAACGCGGCGCGCTGGTGTGCGGCGTCAGCGCCGGCTTCGCCGGTTTCTCCACGCCGGACTCCCAGGGCAATTATAAAGGCCTCGATGTCGACTACTGCCGTGCGCTCGCCGCGGGCGTGCTCGGTGATCCCAGCAAGGTTCGCTACGTCGCGCTGACCGCGCAGAACCGGTTCACCGCCCTGCAATCCGGCGAAATCGACGTGCTCTATCGCAATTCCACGCAGACCTATCTGCGCGGTGCCACGCTCGGCCTGCGGCAGGGGCCGATCAATTTCTACGACGGGCAGGGTTTTCTCGTGAAGCGCGACAGCGGCGTCAAGGAGCTGAAGGATCTGAAGGGCGCCACGGTTTGCGTCGCACAGGGCACCACCCATGAGGTGACGCTCGGCGATTACGGCCGCTCCAACGGCATCGACTGGAAGCCGCTGGTGTTCGATCGCACCGATACGATGTACCAGACCTTCTTCGGCGGCCGCTGCGATGTCATGACCCAGGACGCTTCGGCGCTGGCGGGTGCGGTGACGACGGCGGCGCCGAATCCCGCCGACTATGTCGTGCTGCCGCAGACGATCAGCAAGGAGCCGCTCGGCCCGTTCACGCGCAACGGCGACGAAGCATGGTCGGACATTATCACCTGGCTTCATTATGGCCTCGTCGAAGCGGAAGAACTCGGCGTGACATCAGCCAATGCCGACGAAATGGCGAGGTCGGGCGCGCCGGCGACGCAGCGCCTGCTCGGCACCGCCGGCGACCTTGGATCGCGGCTCGGCCTCGACAACAAGTGGATGCTGCAGGCGATTAAGGCGGGCGGCAATTATGCCGAAATCTTCGAACGCAACGTCGGCAAGGCAAGCCCGATGAAGCTCGATCGCGGCTTGAACGCAACCTGGAACAAAGGCGGGCTGATGTACGCCCTCCCGTTCAAGTGAAGTATTGCCTTTGAGGCAAGTATTGCCGTTCAAGAGAAGTCTGTCTCTTTAGGTAAGGCATGGCGGCGCACCGGGTTGACACGGATCGCGCCGCCGTCACACTGATCGGCATGCGCATCACCCTCATCCACGCCCTGAAACACTCGATCGTGCCGATCGAGGCCTCATTTGCAAAACTTTGGCCTGATGCTCGGCTGATGAATTTGCTGGACGACAGCCTGTCGGCCGATCTGGCGCGTGATGGCGGGCTCACCGAGGCCATGACCGAGCGCTTCCTGCAACTTGGGCGCTACGCGGCGGGCACTGGTTCGGATGCGATCCTGTTCACCTGTTCCGCCTTCGGTCCGTGCATCGAAGCGGTGGCACGCGCGCATGCGCCGATGCCGGTGCTCAAGCCGAACGAGGCGATGATCGAGCAGGCCGTCACCAGGGGCCGCAAAATCGGCCTGCTGTCCTCGTTCCCGCCGACGCTGGTGTCGATGCCGCGGGAATTTCCGGCTTCGATCGAGCTGGTGCCGAAACTGGCTGATGGTGCCATGGCCGCGCTCGACCGCGGCGATCGCGCCACCCATGATCGTCTGGTGGTGGAGGCGTCCAAAGACCTGCGTGATTGCGACCTGATCGCGCTGGCCCAATACAGCATGGCGCCCGCCGCCGAGATGGTCGCGCAAGCCTCAGGCTGCCCGGTCGTCACCACGCCTGACAGCGCGGTGCTGAAGCTGAAGGCAATGCTGCGCGGCTAGCCGCGCTCAGGCCTTTTTCTTGTCAGCTTTCTTGGCCTTCTTCGCGGCCTTCGCAGGCTGTTTCTCGACCTTCTTCTCGGCCTTCGTCTCAGTTTTCTTGGCGAGCTTCATCGCCGCGATTTCTTCCGCGGCGTTCTTGACCGCCCGCGCGTAGCTGTCGGCGGCATTGTCGGCAGAGTTCTGCAGCCGTTTCGCCGCCGCCGTGCCATGCAGCATCGCGCTCTGGGCGAGCAGCTTGAACCGCGCCTTGGCTTCCTTGTCCTTGGCCGAGGCGGCCTTGGCCATAAACAGGCCCTGCCGCTTTTTGGCGGCGGCCATCAGGCTCTTGTTCTGTGCTTTGGCGAGTTGCCGGATTACGGCGTCTAGATCAGCTTCAGCCATTCCGGGTCACTCATCACTCCGCTGCGTGACCCCGGGGAACAAGGATATTGGGGTGCACTTTATTGGCGCACCCGACACGATTCGAACGTGTGACCTTTGCCTTCGGAGGGCAACGCTCTATCCAGCTGAGCTACGGGTGCAGTGGGGCTTCATTTAGCCGATTGGTCTGGCATCGGCAACGGCCTTTGGGGGGGGCTGGTTGGGGAAGGAGCAAGGCTCCGAGGGCAAAGGTCACACGTTCGAATCGTGTCGGGTGCGCCAGAAAAGCACGTGCCGGGGGTGCCGGGACTGTGGCGGGCCTATCCTGGCTTCGGGTGGCACCCGAAATGGCACTCGGCGCGACTTTTCGCAAAATTCACAGAATGGTATAATCGGCTCTCACAATCGGGGCGGACAAATAACTATGACGGCATACGAGGTTACTGTTCGCCATTTTGCACGCCGAACGCGTAAGAATCTCAACACTATTGATGAACTAAGCAAAGTGAACCCGAAGAAGTATTTCGAAGTTACTCAACTTGTTAATTCGGCCATCGGTTTGTTGATGTTCCCGCAACAGGAGTTCTTTGACGCCATTCCAAAGACAAGCATAGCGGAATTGAAGAAGCAGGGTTGGCCGATACCCTTATTCGAGCACGGTGCAGAAAAAACACAGAACCTTCGAGATTTGGCGAGGAATATGAGAAACAGCTTTGCACACTTCAATGTCGACTTCAAACCGGAGAAGGGTTCAATTGCAGGAATTTACCTTTGGAACAGACCTCAAGAAAAGCAGCCACCCAACTGGATTTGCTATTTGAGTATTCAAGATCTGCGGGAAATCTTTGAGAGGTTTGCAAAGTTGGTCGAGAAGATCTCGCAAGCGTCCTACAAAGAAGTTGGGATAAAACAAGTTCGTTCCGAGCTGCGCCTTGCAACACGCAACAGGTGATTCTGCGTTATCAAGCGAGCCGTAAAGTTTGCCGACGGGCTGCGATTATTGCGCAAGTTATTTTTTGAAAGATACGCCCTGTCGGGCCATGGAATCTATCCCTCTTGCGCGGATCTCGCCCCCGTGAGAATTCCGGGGAGGCGCTTTTGCTGGTTGCCAATCGACCATTTGTTGCATGCCAGACACATGAAAATAAACGCGACCCATATACTTTTTGGAGTAGAGTTTTATCTCGTCATATTGAGATCGAGCGTAACGTTCAAGTGCAGCCTTCGCATGATCGATTGCTTGCTGGGGATGGCGCCCCGACCAATTGGCTTCGATCTGTAAATGTTTTCCACTTGGAACGAACTTATATTCGATTAGTGACTTTCCCGAATCAGGCATTGGACGCCCTTCAAAAAAAGGTTGGTTATCTATGTTTGGGACATCGACTCCTTCGTTAAACATGTCGACCGAGAAGATAACATCGAGATCGCCATTTGCTAGTTGATCCAGTGAAGTGGTCCTTGGAGCGCTCTCACTACCGGCATGAACGGCGACCGTGCGAAGCCCATGCGTATTAAAAAACTCTGCCATAAAGTTGGCGTGGCGCTGCGAACAGCAGAATGCGATACAGCGTTGAGCTCCATGTTTACGTAGCTGTTCGAGAGCGTTTTGCGCGCGCGCGTCGGTTGCGACCGCTGCCGTGAGCTCTGTCGGGTCAAAACGCGCATTGCGCCAGGGGATGTTGGCATAATCGACCAAATCGGGAACGCCCCAGTATTGGAAAGCACAGAGCAAGCCCGCTGAAACGCCATCGGGCACCGAGGCCTCAAAAACGAGGTTCTCTTGACACAAGGCAAGAAGATCTCCTCCGTCCATGCGCTCTGGTGTTGCCGTTAACCCAAGAAGAAACTTTGGTTGGAAGTAATCTATAATCCGGCGGTAAGTCGGGGCGGCTGCGTGGTGAAACTCGTCGACTACGATGTAGTCAAAGGCTGTCGGCGCGAATCTACTTAAATGCTCTATTCGGCCGAGCGTCTGCACCGAGGCGAAAAGCAGGTCCGCGTCAGTCTCTCTCTGTGATGCGTTCATCCGCCCAATGGACGCATTCGGTCTAACGCGTCGAAAATTGTCTATCGCTTGGTTCAGTATTTCTTCGCGGTGAGCCACAAAGAGAACACGCCGAAACTCTGATCGATCGCTATCAAACGCGGAGAGCCAAGTTTTTCCAAGACCCGTAGCCAGGACAACCAGGCCAGCCGAGAAGCCTTCGCTCCGAGTATCCACAAGAGCCGCAAGCGCTTCTTGCTGGAGGGCATGAGGGACTGCCGGAGGTGGAGGCGCCTCTTCAGCTACTTCTGCCGCCGGCCAGTCCGGATGCGCTCGACGGGCCTCGTAGCGGCATATCCAAGCCTCATCCGCGAGAACAGACGATGGTGCGTTGAAGATATTTTCGAAGCCCGCAGTAATCTCCGAAAAACCAGCATGCTCGTCGCGCGAGATAACTTTGTAGTTCCATTCGACGGAACTGGTGAGGGCCGGAGCTGACAGGTTCGAGCTCCCTACAAAGGCGATACCTTCAAGCTCGGTTTGAAAGATGTAAGTCTTGAGGTGAAAGCCGCGATCTCGCGCTTCGTAGACCCGGACCTGTAGGTTGCCAGAGAGATCATTGAGGCGGCGTAGCGACGCCGGCTCGGTGACCTCGAGGTAATCCCCGACCAGGATCCGTGCCCGACCTCCCCGCGCCAGGAAATCTCGGAGGTGTGAGACGATCAAGCGCGCGCCGCTGTCGAGCAGGAAGGCGACAGCCATGTCACATGTCGTTGAATGATCGAGGTTCAGTAGGAGGTGCGGCAACAAAGGATCGTCGCCGCCGGTAATCAGCCTTTGGTTCGTTGCAGTTTCAGCAGGGGGGGCCGCCTTGAGGTAGTTTGCTTTGCCGGGAATGACATGCCGCACACCGCCTCGGGGATCAGCAACATCGCCCGAATAGCGCGGGATGACGTGCAGATGAAAGTGAAAGACCGTTTGACCGGCTGCCGGACTTTCGTTGAAGCCGATATTGAAGCCATCCGGGCGAAAGCGTTCGGTGATCATGGCCTGCCCCTGATCGATGGCCGACCAGACCGCGGACTTCTCGACGGATTTCAGGTCCGACCAGGCCGACACGTGGCGATGGGGAATGATGAGAAGATGGCCCGCACTGACCGGAAATCCGTCCCAGAGGGCGAATATTATGTCATTTGAGAAAGCAATTCGACTTGGATCAATCGAGCAAAATGGGCAGCTCATCGCACCTCAAGTAAGTCAAGATTTGCCGTATCGACCCAATAGCGCGCGCGTTACTGGCAATTTGAGGTTTTGATCGTGGCATAGTTCGCCCAAGATTCGAAGCGCTACCTTCGGTCGAGCTAGCTTCGCAAATCGACTTTCGACGCGCGCGCGATTGCAACTAGCGTGGCCCGGGTGTGCCGATGGCGAGGAACTGACGCACAGGTCGTCAGAAACCTGCAGTTTTCGAGGGATCAGCTCTGTCACCGGTCCAGCTTCGGAGGGCAGCGGTCTATTGTCTTGCGCCGCTATTGTGACGGATTGCGACTCCTTTTGCTCTGCCAGAGCCGCGGTCCATTCGCGGGATTGAGACAGCGGAGGGAGGAACTGGCACGCCCAAACCGCGCTCCGATCAGAGCCGTCGGAGGTTAGCCCGTGAAAGCTCAGCGGCCTGATGTGTGGGTTCGCCGATTCAGAATGAAAATAACGTCTGACGGTGATCGTTCCACTTTGGAGTCCGGGGTCGCCGAAAGCTAGCCGGTTGTTTGGCGCAAAAAGGCCCAGCAATTGCTGCCGGGCCTTTCTTGATTGTCGTGCTTTAAACGGTTGGAATTAGAAATCCATACCACCCATACCACCCATGCCGCCACCACCCGGAGGCATACCGCCGCCGCCAGCGTTCTTCTTCGGCACTTCGGCCACCATGGCTTCGGTGGTGATCAGAAGCGCCGCAACCGAAGCTGCGTTCTGGATCGCCACACGCACAACCTTGGTCGGGTCAATGATTCCCTTCGAGATCAGGTTGACGTATTCGCCGGTCTGGGAGTCGAAGCCGTAGGAATACTGATCCTTTTCGAGGATCTTGCCGATAATCACCGAACCGTCTTCGCCTGCGTTGATCGCGATCTGGCGAGCGGGCCAAGAAAGTGCCTTGCGGACGATCTCGACGCCGGTCTTCTGGTCGTCGTTCTTGGTGCGCAGCCCCTTCAGATGCTGGGAGGCGCGCAGCAGGGCGACGCCGCCACCCGGCACGATGCCTTCTTCAACCGCCGCGCGGGTTGCATGCATAGCATCATCGACGCGATCCTTGCGCTCCTTCACTTCAGTTTCAGTCGCGCCGCCGACGCGGATCACCGCGACGCCGCCTGCGAGCTTGGCCAGACGTTCCTGCAACTTCTCACGGTCGTAGTCCGAGGTGGTTTCATCGATCTGCGCCTTGATCTGCTGCACGCGCGCCTCGATGTCGGCCTTCTTGCCGGCGCCGCTGACGATCGTGGTGTTCTCCTTGTCGATCATCACCTTCTTGGCGCGACCGAGCATGGCGAGCGTGACGTTCTCCATCTTGATGCCGAGATCTTCCGAGATCGCCTGACCACCGGTCAGCACCGCGATGTCCTGCAGCATCGCCTTGCGGCGATCTCCGAAGCCCGGAGCCTTGACCGCCGCGACCTTCAGACCACCCCGCAGACGGTTGACGACGAGGGTAGCGAGGGCTTCGCCTTCGACGTCTTCCGCGATAATCACGAGCGGCTTGCCGCTTTGCACCACGGCTTCCAAAAGCGGAAGCAGTTCGTTTAACTGAGAAAGCTTCTTTTCGTTGATCAGGACGTAGGCGTCATCCATTTCAACGCGCATCTTGTCGGCGTTGGTGACGAAGTAGGGCGAGATGTAGCCGCGGTCGAACTGCATGCCTTCGACGACCTCAAGTTCCGTCTCGAGCGACTTGGCTTCTTCAACGGTGATGACGCCCTCGTTGCCGACCTTCTTCATGGCATCGGCGAGGAACTTGCCGATTTCAGCGTCGCCGTTGGACGAGATGGTTCCGACCTGGGCGATTTCTTCGTTCGAGGTGACCTTCTTGGAGTTCTTGACGAGGTCGGCGACCACGGCGTCCACTGCCAAATCGATGCCGCGCTTCAGATCCATCGGGTTCATGCCGGCGGCAACCGACTTCGCGCCTTCCCTAATGATGGCGGCGGCCAGCACGGTCGCCGTAGTGGTGCCGTCGCCGGCCGCATCAGCCGACTTGGAAGCGACTTCGCGCACCATCTGGGCGCCCATGTTCTCGAACTTGTCGTCGAGTTCGATCTCCTTGGCGACGGTGACGCCGTCCTTGGTGATGCGGGGAGCGCCAAACGACTTGTCGAGCACGACGTTGCGGCCCTTGGGGCCGAGTGTGACCTTCACCGCGTTGTTAAGAATGTCGACGCCGCGTAACATACGGTCGCGGGCATCAACGCCGAATTTGACTTCTTTACTAGCCATGATGTTTTTCCTTGAAGTTCTGGAGGGATTAGGCGCTTAAGCGGCCTTCTTCTTGGCAGCGGGCACGTCGGTGAGGACGCCCATGATGTCGCTTTCCTTCATGATGAGCAGTTCCTGACCATCGAGCTTGACCTCGGTGCCGGACCACTTGCCGAACAGCACGCGGTCGCCAACCTTGAGGTCGATCGGGATCAGCTTGCCAGCTTCGTCACGGCCACCCGGGCCCACAGCGACGATTTCGCCCTGCGAGGGCTTTTCCTTGGCACTGTCCGGAATGATGATGCCGCCAGCAGTCTTCTCCTCAGCGTCGATACGCTTGACCACAACGCGGTCGTGAAGCGGACGGAATTTCATGAGATCCTTTTGTTGATTTTGTTTTGGATTGGCAGTCGCAAGCCGCGAGTGCTAGCAATGGTATAAGCCTGTATGAGCGAGATACAAGCCTGTCCCACCGAAATAGAGCTGTCGCTGCTAGCCCGGACCACGTTGATTACGATCACGAGCGAGAGCTGTGTCGATTTTAGCAGGCCGCAAGTTCGAGTAGACAGGCGAGTATCAATCGAGGGTCCACCGCCGCTGATTCAACTCTCGCGGGTTCAGATCCTATGGTCGGCTAAACCCGTCATTTGCCGCGGATCGCCGTAAGGCCCCGCTGCACGCCTTTCGCCAGTCTAATAATTCCTCGAAATCTGTTTGTTACCGGTGAGATGGACGACAAGCGCCCAGGATAGGGCGAAATTCTATCGGCAACGTAGGCGAGCCGGGGAGCACCGCCCTACGGGAGAGCTCAGACCTCTGTTCAGACGGCAGGTCGGAAGGCTAGCGCTAGTTTGAAAAGCATGTGCCGGCGTGACGGAGTTTTTTTGGCGGAACCGGGAATCCCGAATCACCGCCCGAGCGCAGAAAGTTGATTCAGCCCGCGAAGCTGACGGGCGATCAAAGCAAGGGCTTGGGCAGGCAGCATCGGCTTGCCAATAAGATATCCCTGACCTTCTGCGCACCCGTTATCGCGCAAATAGTTCAACTGTTCCTGGGTTTCGATGCCCTCAGCGACAACATTCATGTTGAGGTCTGCGGCAAGCCGAATGATCGACTTAACAATCGCAGCGCAGCCGTCATCCTTGAGCATCTCATTCGTGAAGGATCGGTCTATCTTGATTCTGTCGAAGGGAATTTTGCGCAGATGGGTGAGCGAGGAATAGCCCGTGCCAAAGTCATCGAGAGCTACGGTGACACCGAGCGCTAGCATCGAATTCAGTATGCCCGACACGTCCTCATAATTTGATATCAGCATCGATTCAGTTAGTTCTACCTCAAGGCGGCCGGCATGGACCCCATTGTCTGCGAGGGCAGAGACGACGGTGTTCAACACGCCAGCATTTTGAAGTTGGATAGCGGATAGATTAACGGCAATTCGGAGGTCGGAAGGCCACTCTGCAAGAGTTTCACACGCGCGCCGTATCACCCAGTTTCCGATGGAATGAATAAGACCCGTCTCTTCGGCTAAGGGAATGAAGTCGAGCGGAGGAATCACTCCCCGCGTCGGGTGCCGCCATCGAAGAAGAGCCTCGAATCCGGTAACGCGGTCTAATCTCAGATCATAGAATGGCTGGTAAACAAGAAAAAGTTGATCATTTTCGATCGCTAGCTCCAGATCGCGCTTGAGCGCCTGATGCTCGCGAGCTGCGATATCGTCGCTTGCTTCATGAAAGCAGATTGAGCCGGGCCCAAATCGCTTGGCGCGATAAAGCGCGGCATCAGCCCGCTTAAGCAGGTGGGTGGCAGTGCTGCCATCGCGAGGCGCCAAGGCGATGCCAATACTGGCTGCCGCCTTGATTCGCTTATCATCAACCCAAAAGGGTTCGGCAAAAATGGATTGCAACCGACCTGCCAGTTCGAACGCTTGTTCCGGCTCAGCCGCGCCTTCCGCAATGATAGCGAACTCATCGCCTCCCAGGCGCGCCATCATTTCCATTGCGCGGGCGGATCGACGTAAACGCGCGGCGATCTGGACGAGGAGTTCGTCTCCTGCAGGATGCCCAAATTGGTCGTTCACCTCCTTAAAGTGATCGAGGTCCAATAGCACCAGGACGAATTGGCCGTGTCCAGGAAGAAGTCCTTTCAAACACTCATCTAGTCGCTCGTTAAAGGCCAAACGATTGGGTAGGCGGGTGAGCGTGTCTTCCCTGACGGCCCTTTCCGCCTGCAATTGAGCGATTAATCGCTCGGCAAACTCGAATGAATGGGCGAGGACGATCCGCAAGAGCACAAAGGCATAGACCACGGTAAGGATGGCGACCAACGAATAGACGAAATCGCCGTTCTGCCCGATAAAGATCGCTACCCCAAGAAGGATGGGAAAAGTGAAGGCGATTGCTGCTATCGGGATCGTCGCAAAAGCAAATGCGCCGCCGGCCAGCATTCCCGCACATAAGCAAGTTATCACCAACTGGCCGCCGTTCGAGGCGTCGGCGAAGAAAACGACCGGAACGATGCCCCAAATGGATCCGAGTATCGACGCGTTTCGAACGAGGCCGTGCATGGCTCTTCGCGATACGAATTGCGGTTGGGTTGAACGCCAACTCGCGTGTGCCTTGATGCCGAGAAAAACCGCCGCGCTGACAACAACGCTCGCCCAAGAAACGACCAACCATCGATCGGGGCCCGTCCAAAGAGCCATTGCCAGCACCACCGCGTTGCAGGCATTCGCAATCAGCATGCCTGGAGCGCTTCTCCGAACAATTTTTATTTGTTCGGAGCGAATTAGGCTGGCCGTATCGTTGTCCGGAGAGGGCCCGCCGAATGCCCGCAGATCGCCTGCAAACAACATCGAAAAATATTCGCTGTATTTGTTCCCGGCGATGTCCATCGCATCACAATGCGAGTGTATTATTGAGGAATAATGAAGTCGTGGGGTTCTTGGCCCCCACCATTGCGCGCAAGGTTTGACGCGCTTTTCAGGCGTTCAGGACAACCGCCTGGTTACCGTAGTTAACTCTTGGTGAACAAGGAGTGGCCATGTCTCGCGCGAGCGATCCGGGCCTCATACGCCGCCGTTAAACCCGCGCTAGCAGTTACGGCAGATCACAAGTTGCTTAGTTAGCTTCGTATCGGCCAGCTTGTTCCCGCGCTCATTAGTTCTGATTTTCAGAACTTAAATATTCGTTTCGCTTGCCTGACCAAGGCGTAATCTTCTATTCTAGGTCCGGGCCATCGACGCGGCCGTGACCGTCCGATTCCTGAGGAGCCCGTCAGTCCTATAAAGTTTTCGCGTCAAACTCATTCGGTCCAGTCATTGAGTATGCCAGACAATCTCTACAAATTTCGCAGAATTAAATGGGCGGATCCGAAGCGGCTCAGGATGATTGCAGACTTCAAACCGAAGCAGCGTGGCTCACGTTACTTGTCTGGGCTAGTCGTCCTTTGTGTCCTTATTGGTTTCGTGGCCGTCCAAGCGTGGCCGAAGCGTTCCACTGAACTCAAGTTACCCGCAGCCGAATCGGTCTCGTCCCCTATTTCCATTTCGGTGCGCGTCATCGACGGGGATACAGTTAGTCTGGATGATGGTAGGCCCAACATTCGCCTAGTGGGGTTCAACGCGCCGGAAACAGGCGATCGGGCGCGATGCGAAACAGAGCGCCAGAGGGGCGAAGCGGCTACGCGGCGGCTTCGTGAACTTGTCAGCAGCGGCCGTTCGGACTTTCAGCAGATTGCGTGTTCTTGTGCGCCCGGGACGGAAGGCACGGATGCGTGCAACTTCGGCCGTCGCTGTGGAACACTCCGGGTCAATGGCGTAGATGTGGGAACAACTTTGATCGGGGAGGGGTTGGCAGTTCGTTTTGTATGCGGCGCAACAAGTTGTCCGAAGCTACCACGCTCCTGGTGCTGACGCAGAATGTTAGTTGAAGGTGAGACAGTTTCAACACAATCGTAGCTCAGCTACGGACTTGACCTCACGTATCGTCAGAACGCCCAGGTTAACGCGAACCGAACTACGCGACTTGCTTGAAGCGCTCGAAGCGCACGGCAAGTCGATCTTTGTCAGGATGGTCCCTTGTTCGGCCCGGCAGGCGAATATTCCGGCCATTTAGCTCTTTCAATGCTTCCAACATCGGGCCGTCATTTTGGCCGAGCAGTCGATCTGACACATGCATACGAAAATCAGGATCGATTCCGATCAAGTGGGCATCGAAGGCCGCGTGATGAATTTTGGAAAGAGGAATTCCGTTGGTAACTAAAGGCTGACCAAATAGATCGTCTTTGTCGGCCACGATGTGCGCGGCGTCGAGCAAAAGGGCCTCAGGAAGGCCAGAAAGGGCACAGCGTCCATCGTATGCCGCGATTACGGCCGCTCTAAAGGTTGCCTGATGCAGCCGCTGCTTGACCGTGCGCAGCGCGTATCGTCGCTCTAGCGCGTTCGCTGGCGGCGCCAGACTCTCTGGGCTCGGTCCAAAGGTCACCCGGGCCGTCAGAGCATGCCCGTCCCAGCCGGATATAAACGTCGGGAGGAGGGCTTGATAGCGGCCGGGTGCTATCCCAAGAAAGTAGATGATTGGTATCTGGTTCTCAAATGCCTCTCTTAGCCATCGATTATCGGCCGCATCCGGGTTTTTGCCCATAAAGGCGTAGTCAATGAATTCATCACCCTGAAAAATCTGGCGATGGACTTCCCGCTGGTCGTCATACCAGACCTTGCCGCCCGGCTTTGGAAATACCGTCTTGATCGACAGTAAGAACCGCATCTGTTGCGGCTTGAAAATCCCTCGCTGGGGATTCACCAGCGGGATTCGTTCTCCTCGGAAGAGAAAGCCGGGCTTTAATTCCGTGGCAGTTAGATGATCATGGATTTCATTGAGCTCTCGGACGCGCTCGAAAGCGGCCACTCGCAAAGGCGAATCAAGACTTGGCGTGTCCATTCGGTTGATCGTGTGCTTTGCCGGCCCCTTGGGGCTTGACCCTGCCATAGTTCGCCCAGCATTCGAAGTGCTGCCTTTAAGCCAATCTCCAGGGCAATCTCTCGAGGGTTAGATGAAGGGGGGCCAGCCGGCAAACGTGGCCCGGGTGTGCCTGCGACGTGGAATCGATGCACGGGCAGCTAAAAAACGCTGCATTTAAAGGGATTACACGCGCCACCGGTCCAGCTTCGGAGGGCAACGCTCTATCCAGCTGAGCTACGGGTGCAGTGGGGCTTCATTTAGCCGATTGGTCTGGCATCGGCAACGGCCTTTGGGG